>CALFYA010000458.1 GCA_937952925.1 uncultured Moraxellaceae bacterium | reverse complement strand
TACTCAATGACCCTGAACGCCAGCAAGATGTGTGCAGCACCCTAAGCCACATGCTCGGCAAACCCGATGAATTTCCCACCATCGTCAAACGACGCATGCCACGCCAGCTCAAGCATTTCTCGGTCAAAAATGATGTGCACATCCACTTCAATGACGCACGCCAGCAAAATGTGGTGGAAGTGATGACGCTTGACCGGCCGGGTCTACTGGCGCAAATTGGCGTGTTGTTTATGCAAGCGGGGCTAGATATCCACTCGGCGCGGATTGCCACCTTGGGTGAGCGCGCTGAAGACGTGTTTTTTGTGACCAAGCAAGACGGCGTGCCACTCAATGCCGATGAGGTCAAAGCCCTCCGGCAGCAATTGCATGAATCTCTAGATCATGCCGCACAAGGCTAATTTTTTGGAATGGAACGATTGAATCATGATGAATCCTGCGTTGGGGCGCTTGCACCCTTATCCGTTTGAAAAGCTCGCGGCATTGTTTGCTGACCTCACGCCACCGAGTGATTTGCCCAATATCTCGCTGTCGATTGGCGAACCCAAACATGCTGCACCGGAGTTTGTCAAACAAGCCTTGATCGACAGCTTGCAGCATCTGTCGACCTATCCAACCACCAAAGGCTTGCTGAGCTTACGTCAGGCAATTGCCACATGGTTGACCAACCGTTTTGGTTTGCAAGGAGTCAATCCCGAAACTCAAGTCATCCCCGTCAGTGGGACACGCGAGGCGCTGTTTTCGTTTGTACAAGCTGCGATTGATCGGGATTTGTCGCCCAAGGTGGTGATGCCCAATCCGTTTTATCAAATCTATGAAGGCGCGGCGATTTTGGCCGGTGCAACGCCTTATTTGGTCAACTGCACCGCCGACAACGACTATTTGGGCGATTGGGAACGTATCCCCAATACCGTGTGGGCGCAAACCCAGCTGGTGTTTGTGTGTACACCGGGTAATCCAACCGGTGCGGTGATGCCCGCCGATAAGCTCAAGCGCCTGATTGAACTGTCGGATGAGTATGGTTTTGCGATTGCTTCCGACGAATGCTACTCCGAGCTGTATTTTGATCAAGCGCCAATTGGCTTACTCGAAGTCTGCGCTCAAATGGGTCGGCATGATTTCAAAAACTGTGTGGTGTTTCATTCGCTATCCAAGCGCTCGAATTTACCCGGTTTGCGCTCAGGTTTTGTGGCCGGTGATGCACGTTTGCTCGGTCGTTATTTGCAATATCGCACCTATCATGGTGCGGCACTGCCCGTCCAACACCAGCTCGCGTCGGTCGTCGCGTGGCAAGATGAAGCGCACGTCGAAGCCAATCGCGTGTTGTATCGACAAAAGTTTGATTTGTTTTTATCAGAACTCGGTGATCGTTTGCCCCTGAAAAAGCCCGATGCTGGCTTTTACTTCTGGTTACCGGTCGACAATGACGAACGTTTTGCCCGTCAGTTGTATCGCGACGCCAATATCACCGTGTTAGCAGGGCGTTATTTGTCGCGTGAAACGCAAGACGGCAACCCCGGTGCCAACCATGTGCGGATGGCTTTGGTGGCTGATATTGCACAATGTGAACAAGCGATTGAACGGATCAAACGAGTGATTGGCAAATGAAAAAACTGCGCCTTGGCCGTACCGACATTGAGGTGTCTGAAATTTGTTTGGGCACCATGACTTTTGGCGAGCAAAACTCACTTGATGATGCTTGCGCACAAATGGATTACGCCTTGGCGCACGGGGTGAACTTTTGGGATACCGCCGAGATGTATCCCGTTCCTCCCAAACCCGAAACCCAAGGCCGCACCGAGCAAATGCTTGGTGAATGGTTTAAAAAAACTGGTCGTCGTCAGGATGTGGTGCTGGCGACCAAAATCGCAGGGCCTGCGCAAATGGCCGCACATATCCGCAATGGTGACACGCGCTTTCGTGCCGGACATCTTGAGAAAGCGATTAGCGCGTCATTGGCGCGGCTCCACACCGACTATATCGATTTGTACCAATTGCACTGGCCGGAGCGACGCAGCAATTATTTTGGGCATCTGGCCTATACTGCCGATATGGCGGCACAGGATCAGCGTGATCTGACTGATTTTGCGGAGACCTTGAGTGCGCTTGAGGCAGAAATCAAACGTGGACGTATCCGCGCCATTGGGCTATCCAACGAAACGCCGTGGGGTTTGATGCGCTTTTTGAGTTTGGCCGAGCATTTGGGGCTACCTCGTGTGGCGAGTATCCAAAACCCCTACAACTTGCTCAATCGTAGCTTTGAAGTGGGCTTGGCAGAAGTCGCGGTACAAGAGCAAGCGGGATTACTGGCATACTCCCCACTGGCATTTGGGGTGTTGTCAGGTAAATATTTGCATGGTGCTCAACCTGCTGAAGGCCGTTTGACCCGTTGGAAGCGTTTTGGTCGCTATACCAATCCGCAAGCGCAAGCCGCCACCGAAAGCTATGCGCAGATCGCCCAAGATCATGGGTTGAGCCTCACCCAGATGTCGTTGGCGTTTATCCGTGAGCAGTGCTTTGTGACCAGTACCATTATTGGTGCAACAACGCTAGCGCAGCTCAAAGAAAATATCGACAGTGTACAGGTCGAACTCGGCACAGAGGTGATGCAAGCAATTGAGGCAGTACAAGTCAAATATCCCAATCCTGCGCCTTGATGAAACAACGTGCCAAGACGCTGACTTTTCCTTAGAATGAGCCCC
>CALFYA010000457.1 GCA_937952925.1 uncultured Moraxellaceae bacterium | reverse complement strand
CCAAGCGAGTGACCTTGCTGTGGTTGATTGGTTTTATTACCTTTTTCTTGTCGGCTGCGCTTGATAACCTCACCACCACCATTGTGATGGTGTCATTGCTGCGTAAATTGGTCGGCGATCAACAAGACCGTTGGTTTTATGCAGGGATTGTGGTGATTGCGGCCAACGCCGGTGGTGCATGGTCACCGATTGGCGATGTGACCACCACCATGCTATGGATTGGCAACCAAATCACCACGATGGGCATTATTACCCAGCTGATTTTGCCAAGCTTGGTGTGTATCTTGGTGCCCTTGATTTTCTTAAGCTTCCGGATGAAAGGGGATGTCACCCGTCCGGCAGTCGTCGTCGATCAGCATGCCGCGAATCCAACCAGCAGTTTTGAGCGTAATAGTGTGTTTGCGTTGGGGATTGCAGCACTGTTGTTTGTGCCGATCTTCAAAACCGTGACCCATTTGCCACCGTATATGGGCATTTTGTTTGGGCTAGGCGTGCTGTGGGTATATACCGAAATTATTCATCGCACCAAAAACGATGAAGACAAAACCCCGCTGTCAGTGGTTGGCGTGATTCGCCGGATTGATACGCCCAGCATTCTGTTCTTCTTGGGGATTTTGGTTGCAGTGTCTGCGTTGGCAACCGCTGGTCATTTGAATCAAGTGGCGTCGCTATTGCGTGATGAGCTGGGCAACGTCTATGCGATCAATATCGCGATTGGGTTGCTGTCTGCGGTGGTGGATAACGTGCCGCTGGTGGCTGGTGCAATGAAAATGTACCCACTGATCACGCCCGAAGCTTTGGCTGCGGCAGGCGATCAAGCGGCATGGCTGCAACACTTTGTGCGTGATGGCCTGTTTTGGGAAATGCTGGCGTTTTGCGCGGGTACTGGCGGCAGTTGCTTGATCATTGGTTCGGCTGCGGGTGTGGCTGCTATGGGCATGGAAAAAATCAGCTTTGGCTGGTATCTCAAAAATATCAGTGGCTTGGCGCTGATGGGTTATTTGGGCGGTGCAGCGGTGTATATCTTGATGCACATGTTTATGTAATCGTCATCTCGTGCTGGCAAGATCGGTCACCTTGTGTGGCCGATTTTTTTTGCCATTTTCCAACACAATCAAGACGGTATCTCAAGTGAAAACCGATTAGTTTTGAGTCGTTAAAAATTTTTGTTTTGGAATGACCTTGATGAAAAAACTCGCGTTGATCTTTGCGGGCATGCTGCCCTTTTGCGCATTTGCTGCAGGAGGGGAGGCACATGCCGAGTTATCCAAAATCTTGTTTGCCTTGTTTGTGCTGGTGTTGTCGGCACAGGTGCTGGGCTTTATTGCAACCAAACTCAAACAGCCACGCGTGATTGGTCAGGTGTTTGCAGGCGTGCTGGTCGGCCCTAGTGTACTGGGTTTGGTGGAGGTGAATATCACCTTACAAGCGCTGGCGGAGTTTGGGGCAATCTTTTTGATGTTTATGGTCGGCTTGGAGACCCGCCTAAAAGATTTGCTGTCGGTGGGCAAAGAAGCGCTGATTGTTGCCATCATTGGTATTGCGCTGCCGATGCTCGGTGGCTATTTGTTTGGCATGTTCAATGACTACAGCCGACTTGAAAATCTGTTTATTGGTACGGCGATGGTGGCGACCAGTGTAGGCATTACCGCACAGGTGCTCAAAGAACTGGGCGTACTCGATAGCCGCTATGCACAGATTATTCTGGGTGCCGCAGTGATTGACGACATTTTGGGGTTGTCGATTTTGGGCGTGGTGTCTGGCATGAGCGCTGGTGGTGAGATCAGTGTGATGGGGGTGGTATCGACCCTGTCGCTGTCGATTGGGTTTGTGATTGCGGTATTGGTGGTGGGTGTGCCGCTGATCAACCGGATTCAAAAACAAATCGATCCGATGTTGGTCTCAAATGGATTTGGTTTGTGTGTGTCGCTCAGTCTAGGTTTTGCTGCGCTATCAGGTGTGGCGGGTCTCGCCCCAATTATTGGCGCGTTCTTGATTGGGATGGTGCTGGCCGAAGTGCGGGATCAATACGATTTTGAGGACAAAGTCCACGCGCTTGAGAGCTTTTTGGCACCGGTGTTTTTTGCCATGGTCGGGGTGCAGTTGCCACTCGCGTTGCTCGGCAGTTCTGAGGTGCTGATCAGTGGTGCAGTGTTGACCTTGATTGCGATTGTTGGCAAATGGCTGGCGGGGCTTGCAATTACCCCAAGTCAAGGCTTTGCAACTGCCAACAAGGTTGGAGTGGGCATGGTGCCACGCGGTGAAGTGGGCTTGATTGTGGTGGGAATTGGATTGTCCACAGGGTTGCTGTCGGAGCTGCTGTTTGCGGAGTTGGTGGTGATGATTGTGGGCACGACGGTGTTTGCCCCGATTGTGTTGCGGGTGATGATTAGTCGTGAGCAAGCCCGACACTTGCCTAGCACTTAAATGAAGATAGCGCACTGCTGCCATCAGCAGTGCGCGGTTTGAGTTATTTTTCACGCGTCCATGTTTGGTCACGTCCAAGCAAGGAGAATCCCAAAAAGCCGCGCAACTCAAGCTTTTGACCGTCTTTGCTGAGTTTGCCTTTGAGACTGTAGGTTTTGCCGGTTTTGGGGTCTAAGATTTCCCCGTTTTGATAGCCACCAGCACCATCAGGTTTGAGTTGGCTGATGATTTGTAAGCCTTCAAGAGGCTGTCCTTTTTGCTTGCCTTTACATAAGCTGCAATGGCTGACCGTGCTACCTGCAAGGCGCTGGGTAATCACGCCGGTCAGCACGCCGTTTTTTTCATGAAATTGAACCAAAACCTTGGGTTTACCGCTGACATCATCAAAGGTACGCCATGTGGTTTCAGCAAGGGGATCTGCTGCATGTACCAGAGCGCTCAAGCTCAGCCCGAGCAGGGCAATAATACGACGATGCATGATCAACACTCCATTGTGTGGCAGGAACAGACCGATCTCTCATCAGTCCGAGGGGGGAATGATTATCATGCGCGTTCAAAAGGTGTATTTTCAACCATTGTTATTGACCAAATAGTCACGCGGTTTGGTCATTTAGGTCAATCTATGGGAATGCCAGTCCATCGTGTGGAGTGCAATCGTGTCTAATCAAACGTGTCCACGCTGTGGGCAGTCCGTTGGCTGTCAGATTGCAGCAGGCCAAGCGCAATGCTGGTGTATGGATTTACCCGCTATGTTGGCACTTGATCCTCAAGCGGCTTGTTGGTGTCGTGGTTGTTTGAGTGAGGTGTTGCAGCGCACACTGGCACAGCGTTTTGATGATGGGGTGGTGTATCAGGTGGCGCCCACTGATGCCGTAGCATGGCAAGGGCAAGATTTGATTGAAGGGGTGGATTACACCATTGAGCAAGGGTTGTATGTGTTTAGTCGCTGGTTTCATCTCAAGCGGGGGCAGTGCTGTGGGCATGCGTGTCGGCATTGTCCGTATGGTCATGCCAACGTCAAACCTAAATAGGATCGCGCAATGCAAGCAGTCATTTTGATGGGGCTACAAGGCAGTGGCAAATCGAGTTTATTTGATCAACAGTTTCGCTATAGCCATGTGCTGATTAGCCTTGATGTGCTCAACACCCGTCATCGTGAGCAGCGATTCTTGCAGGTGTGTTTGCAAACTCAACAACGGCTGGTGATCGACAATACCAATCCAAGTGTCGCTGATCGAGCGCGTTATATTCCGGCCGCCAAAGCCGCAGGGTTTCGGGTGATTGGCTATTATTTTGCCGTGTCAGTCGCCGATTGCCTGCTACACAATCGCTCACGTCCACCGGCCAGACAAGTGCCGGATGTGGCCATCAAAGACGCGGCACGTCGTTGGCAAATGCCAAGTTTTGCCGAGGGCTTTGATGAATTGTATGAGGTGATATGGCAAGATCAACACTTGAGTATTCAACAGATCCACCATGAGCCGATTCTCTGATTTAGATGCGCGTCTGCGCCAATATGAAACGGCGTTTGATGTGTGTGTGCTGCCTGAGCTGTGGATGGTGGCGCGTATTGATGGACGTCATTTCACCCGCCTCACCAAATCGACGGGGCAGTTTGAGGCACCATTTGATGAGCGCTTTAAAGCTTTGATGCAAGGGACAACCCAGCATTTGATGAATTGTGGTTTTCCGGTGCGCTATGCGTATCAGCAAAGTGATGAGATTTCACTGTTGTTTCCTCAAGATATCCAAGTATTTGGCCGCAAAACTCGCAAGTATGAGTCGGTTTTGGCCGGTGAGGCGAGTGCGTGGATGAGTTTGCATTTGGGTGAGCTTGCTGCCTTTGATTGTCGAATCAGTCAACTGCCTAATCTGGGATTGGTTGAAGATTATTTTGTCTGGCGACAAGAAGACGCACATCGTAACGCCTTAAACGCGCACTGTTATTGGATGCTGCGAGGTCAAGGTCACAGTGCGGTGCAGGCCACCCAACAGCTCAAATCGATGTTGACCCAAGACAAACATGAGTTGCTCTACCAACACAGCGGACTCAATTTCAACGATGTGCCGTTGTGGCAAAAACGAGGGACAGGATTTTATTACGATGTGGTCGAAAAAGTGGGGATGAACCCCAAAACCCAAGAAACCCGCCTGACCACACGTCGGACTTTGGTGGTGGATGAAGCATTGCCTTTTCATGAGGAGTATCGGCGCTGGTTGCGTGAGCAGCGGCTGCCCACCCCCTAAACGCCCGTCGGGTAGGGAAATGTGAGCTGGTTGGCATAGGAATTATTATTCCCCATCCCCCCCCCATCCTTCAGCACAGTGTTGCCAAACGGAACGATCTTTTATTGTGGTTTTCGATGAGATGGCATTGGTCGCTAGCACGGTGCTCGCAACATGCCGTATGAAAACAACAAGAGGATGCGCTTATGGCAATCTGGGTGACATGGCCGGCATGGACCAAATTTGGCACGCTCGGCATCGCAGCAGGTTTGATCACCATTGGGATCGAACGCGAAGAGTTGATGAAAAACAACTTGTTTGACTTGGAAAATTACGCGCAGTACAACAGCAAGATCGTCTGTGATGCGCGCAGTAAAATCGCCCGTACCGAAGATGGCACGTGTAACATCTTGAGCAATCCTGCGGAAGGCTCGGTGTACCGTCGTTTTGGTCGTAACGTCAACCCCACCTTCACCCCTGGCGAAACCGAAGCCAACACCTTGCTGTCGCCCAATCCCCGTCAAGTCAGTAATGTGTTGATGTCGCGTGGCGAATTTAAGCCAGCCACCAGCGTCAACTTTATTGCAGCATCGTGGATTCAGTTTATGGTACACGACTGGGTGGATCATGGTCCCAATCAGACCAACAACCCCATCCGCGTACCCAAGCCTGCCGGTGATCCACTGGGCACGGGTTATATGGACGTGCGTCGTACCCAAGCCGATCCGACGCGTACCGCTGCCGATGCCAATCGTCCGGCCACCTATCGCAACCACAACACTCACTGGTGGGATGGCTCGCAAATCTATGGCAGCAGCAAAGAGACCAGCGACAAGCTGCGTAGCTTTGTCGATGGCAAACTGAAAATCAACGCCAACGGCACCCTGCCGACTGAGTTGCTCAGTGGCAAGCCGGTGACCGGTTTTAACGAAAACTGGTGGGTTGGCTTGAGCATGCTGCACCAGCTGTTCACCAAAGAGCACAACGCGATTGCCAGCATGCTCAAACAAAAATACCCAACCCAAACCGACCAATGGATTTATGACCGCGCCCGTTTGATCAACGCCGCATTGATGGCCAAAATCCACACCGTCGAATGGACACCTGCACTGATTGCCAACCCAGTGACTGAGCGTGCCATGTACGCCAACTGGTGGGGGCTGACCGGTGAGCGTGCCAACCGCGACAAATACCAAGATGAAGTGAAAAAAATCAAAGAAGATTTGGCCAAAACCGACTCGTTCTTGGCCACCATCTTGGGCTTTAATCCCAACACTTCAGGCGGGGTAGGCACCAGCTTTGTGGATCATGCTTTGGGTGGTTTGGTTGGCTCAGCCGCCACTGACAACGCAGGCGTCCCGTATACCCTGACCGAAGAGTTTGTTGCGGTGTATCGCATGCACCCGTTGTTGCGTGACAACGTCGAAGTGTATGACGTGGGTTCTAATGTGGTCGCCAAAAAAGTGGCCTTGGAAAACACCCGTGATCGCGATGCTGAAAGCATGCTGTCCTCTGAGCGTGCAGATCGTCTGTGGTATTCGTTTGGGATCACCCACCCTGGTGCCCTGACCCTCAACAACTACCCGAATTTCTTGCGCAATCTGTCCATCCCGCTGGTCGGTCAAATCGACTTGGCAATGACCGATATTTTGCGTGATCGTGAGCGTGGCGTGCCACGTTACAACGAGTTCCGTCGTCAAATTCGCCTAAACCCGATTACCAAATTTGAAGATCTGACCACCGATGCCGCCACCTTGACCAAGCTCAAGACCCTCTATGGCAACGACATTGAAAAGATCGACACCTTGGTGGGGATGTTGGCAGAAACCACTCGCCCTGAAGGTTTTGCGTTTGGTGAAACCGCCTTCCAGATCTTTATCTTGAATGCGTCACGTCGTCTGATGACTGACCGTTTTTATACCAGTGATTATCGTGCCGAAATCTATACCGCTGAGGGTCTAGATTGGGTCGAAAACAACACCATGGTTGATGTGTTAAAGCGTCACCACCCTGAGCTGGCCTCCAGCCTTGTGGGCATGGACAACGCGTTTAAGCCATGGGGCTTGAATATGCCCGCCGACTATGACAAATGGCCGGCACAAGCCAAACAAGATCACCTGTGGATCAACGGTGCGATGCGCACCCAATACACCACCACCATGCCAGCGATTCCAAAGGTTGATGTGGGTGGTTTGATCAGCTCGATTTTGACCAAAAAAGTCAAAGACCGTACTGATGTTGCTCCAGCAGGCTACAAAAAACCGATCCATCCGCATGGCGCGATGGCGAAGGTGAAGTTTGTCCCTGTTGCCAATACCCTTGGTTATACTGGTTTGTTCAAAGGCACCAATCATGGCTTGCTGCGCTTGTCGGTGACCGGTGATCCGGCGGATCGTGGCTTTGCACCAGGGCTTGCGCTCAAATTGTTTGTGGATGGTCAGCCCTCACAAAACGTCTCGGCGCTGTATACCTTGTCGGGTCAAGGTACCAACTACAACTTCTTTGCCAATGAGTTGTCCAACTACGTGTCGCCAGAAATCAACGAAACCTTGGGTACCACCGCCTTGTTCTCTGCGGTATCGACCAAGCCCACACTGTTGGTGATGAGTGACATGGCGAAGGTCAACCAAAACGGCACCGCAGTGACCACGCCGAAGACCCCGACGCAGATTTACTTCGTGCCACGCACCGAAGTGAAGTCCCTGTTTGCGACCACACCACACGACTTCCGCTATGATTTGACCAAGCTGAACTTGGGCACCAAAGTGTACGACGTGTATGCGACCAGCGCTGAGATCAAGACCTCGATTATTCCATCAACCAATCAAACGTATGCTGCACAACGCCGCAGCAGTGCGAAGAAAATTGGTGAGATTGAGCTGACCTCACCGATGATTGTGTCTGCGTTTGGCGATACAGGCGTGTTCTTCAAGCATCAACGCTACGAAGATCGCTAAGGGTTGTCCTTGTCGTGCAGGCCGACTCCTCTGGCGCTGCACGCAGGGATGATGAGGGCTTTGTGCCCAAGTGGTGTGACCAGCCATCAAGCCCCCGCGTGGGGCTTGATGTATTTTAGCCTAGCAACAAGGCACTGCGCGAACGGCTACTCATCACCATGTTGGCTTCTTCAGGCATCGACAGGATGGGAATCAGCCCAAACTGTAAGCAACCGAGCAAGCCAATCAATCCGAGCAACTGGCGGCCACGATGTGCGACCGATTGGGCTTCTTGAGGGTGCAGGGCGGCAATCGCAGCAGTGCGCGTATTGACATTGAGTTTGGCAAAAATATTTTTCAAATGCCATTTGGTGGTCGAGAGCGAAATATTGAGTAAACGGCTGATTTCTTTGTTGGAGCAGCCTTTGTGCAGCAGTTGCAAAATCTCCACTTCTTTGGCGGTCAGGGCTTCTGCATCGTGCGTTGGGGCAGTGACGTCCACGGTGAGATCAGGTGTCGCCACAATATTGGCATAGGTCTGCAAAAAGACCTCTGGCAGCTGCACATAGCCTTGCTGATGTGCCAAATACAACAGCTCACCAAACTGGGGCGCTTCATCAAACACCGTGCGCACAGCACATTGCAACCCCACCCGCGCAAAGAGTTCTCCCACCAACTTGAGGGCAAGCGCCTGACGACCTTGTAGATATAAAATCACCAAATAATTGGCTTCAGCCACCACCAAGCGCGTCCGCATCTCCGAGCGCTGCAACATCTCAATCACATGCTGCAAAATATGCAAAGCTTGGTCGTAACGGGTTTGTGTCCGCAAATACAGCGCGGCAGCAATCCCGCTATACATCCAGCCTTCGCGATAATGCATCGGCGCATGCTGCCAGATCTGCCGTGCAATCAATTCGCCCAAGCCATAATCTTCGACAAGGGCAGGGATGGCAGCAAGTCGCTCAGTACGGATCGCATGACTGATTTCTTCGGCCAACAACTGATACAGCAGTCGTTGATAACGACCTTGCTTGAGAATCCGGCGCAGTTGCAACAACAGCGCATTGCTGCGCATCGGTTGCCCGCCAATCGCCTGCAAACGCGCTGCAATCACATAGGCGTAATACACCACTTCGGTGGCGCTGGAGCTGTCCACGCCTTGAATCAGCTGATCACACAGTTGTTGTGCTTCGGCCAAACGATTTTGCTCATACAAACTCACCGCCATACAAGTGCTGGCGGTCAACCAACATGGGGTATGCGGTTGATCGGCGTAGCGCTCATAAAACGCCATCGCCATCTGCCGCGCCACCAAGATATGCCCCAGCTCGCGCTCAGCCAAGGTTGCAATCACATCGGCATAGCTGGCCAAATATTCTTGTTGTAGATCTTGCAGTAAGATTTTGGCATGCTGAGCCAAATCAATCGCTTGATGACATTCACCTTTGAGCAAATGATGACGCGCCGCCATCGCACGCATCGCATCACGCAAATCGCCATAGGGAATATCCGCATCTTGGAAAAAAGCCGCATCCGTCCACAAGCCATCATCATCTTGAAATAAAGCCAGTAATTTTTCTAGATAATCGACTTTGTGCTGTACCAGCACGGCTTGATCGGCATAACTGGGTTGTTGGCGGATACTCTCGAGGGTATAGCGGGCTTGGGCAAATTGACGGGTAAAAATCAGCGCCGCCAAATAGTGAAGAAAGATGATGGGATCAGTTTTGAGGGTGTGCTGATCGAGCGATTTGAGGTGATTGAGCAACAGGCGAAACTGCCCCAAACGTAGCTGGCGCTCACAGCTTTGTTTGAGCAACAGATAATAATCCGCCTCAGTGCCAGCCAAGCGTGCATGCATCAGGGCAGATTCATCATCGCCGTGTTCGGTAAAAAACTGAGCGGCACGGCGGTGTAAACAGGCCAACAGCTCAGCATCTTGTTGTTGTAGACGCTGATATAAAAAATTTTTAAATAACAAATGATAGCGATACCAACCGTTTTGTTCCTCTATGGCTTGCATAAACAAGCCTTGATGGAAAATCGGCTCAAGCAAGGCTGCAGTGGGAGCATCGGCCAGCAACTGCTGACACAGGGTTAGATCAAAGCTATCCACCACGGAGGTTGCCAGCAAAAAACGCTGCTGAGCGGCGGGTAAGCCTGCAAACACCACATCGGCAAAATAACTGACCAGTTCGGTGTGATTGTGTGCCAGCACATCGATCTGGGTGGGCTGACGTGCCAATAATGCGAGTTTAACCCCTGCAATCCACCCTTCGGTGACGCGCAACAACTCTTTGAGATAGCTTGGTTCGGGGGTGGGGACACCGAGCGCACTGCACAATGCGGGTAAATACACCGCAGCCAAGCGCAAATCGGATTGCTGAATCAACAATAAACGATCTTCAAGCCGAAACTGACTGAGTGAAAACAGCGGCTGGCTGCGACTGGCCAAAATCACATGGATATGGTCATCGAGTTGCATCAACACTTGTGAGACCAAACGCTGAATCAACGGATCCGTGACCACATGAAAATCATCAATCAGCACAAACAACGGGTGTGGCTCTTGATTGATCGACTCGACCAGCTCAAGGCTGACGGTTTCCAGATCCAGCGTATCTGCACTCAGGTTGTTGAGCGACAAAACTGGAAAATGCGGCAGTGCTTGGTGCAAATGACGGTTGAGTTGTTGTAAAAATCCCAACGGGGTCAAGCGCCGCGTGTTGAGATTAATCCGCACGATGGTTTCATCGGGGTGGTATTGCTGCCATTGATTGAGCAAGGTGCTTTTGCCACACCCTGCAGGCGCCACAATCAAGGTCAAAGTATGCACGGCACACGCGTCGAGTTGTGCCAGCAATTCGGGACGATGAATACGAGTCGCACGGGGCGTGCGGGGGGCGTCGCTCATCTCAAGCATCCTGTGCTGTTATCATTATCATGATGGATGCACTCGCACCCACAGACCATGCCGATGGGCGTGATCCATCACTGCTGAAGTGATATTAAGAGATTGTATCGGGATTAACGATCAAGCTCAATCTGCTGTTGCAAACACACACGAATCTCATCTAAGTTTTTGATCCGTTTGATATGATCCCAAAGCGCTTGGGCTTGAGGATAGCCTTGGGTCAGCATGCCTAGCCATTGTTTGTAGCGTCCAACCAGTCCGGCATCGGTTTTCGATTCGACCAATAAAAACTGATATTGCACCGCCAGCAATTGCGACCAAGACAATCCTTCTGCCCCACGAATCCGATTGACCAAATCAGGACGAGTAACCGCACCACGACCCACCATCACATCCACACAGCCCGATTCGATTTGACATTGTGCAGCGTCTTCGGGCGTCCAGATTTCACCATTGGCAATGATATTGATCCCCACTGCTGCTTTGACCGGTGCGATTTTGTGCCAAAACGCGGGTGGTCGGTACGCATCGGCTTTGGTACGCGCATGGATGGTCAGCCACGCCGCCCCTGCGGCTTCAATGGCGCGGGCATTATCGAGGGTATGCGCTTCATCCAAATAACCAAGCCGCATTTTGGCGGAGACCGGAATCTCCTGCGGGACGGCTTGGCGCACCGCTTTGACAATCTGATAAATCAGCTCAGGCTCATCAAGCAGAACCGCACCGCCACGATGCTTGTTGACGGTTTTGGCCGGACAGCCAAAGTTCAGATCAATTGCTGGTGCACCAAGTGCAGCGGCTTGTGCAGCATTGTCGGCCAGTGCAATCGGATCATTGCCCAAAAACTGGACGTGCAAAGGCGTGCCTGCATCGGTTTTGCCGCCCTGCTGTAGCTCTGGGCAAAAACCAAAAATTACATGCGGCGGCAAGAGCTTATCGGTGACACGGATAAACTCCGACACACACCAATCGTACTGACCGATTTGGGTGAGTAGACGACGCATCGGTGGGTCGGTCAGACCTTCCATTGGAGCAAGCACTAGACGCATGACACACAGCCACAGCAAAACTTGGCGCTTTATACGGGATTTTGCTTGGCTTGGCGAGTTGTTCTGATCAACTCAGCACGGTGAGCTGGCACGGCGATAGTCAAGCCCCCAAGTCCGATAGCCGCTGGCATCCACATGAAAGCGATTGAGACCATACACCCCGAGTCCCAGACGCAAAGCTTTGCCGTGTTGACGCCAAAATTGACACAGTTGTGTGGTGGTGGACACGGGCTGATCAGGCGCATCAGGTGGCACTTGAAAGTCGATGGCATGGTGCGAGAGGTGCTGGCTACGCTGACTGCCGCGAATACACCGATTGGCCACAGCATCACGATACACCGAGATGATACGCGGCTGCGCAATCAGGCGCTGCTGATGCAATTGATCAAGGATCAAGAGTGCAGGGACAAGGTTGCGCCACTGATGTTGTGGTGGAATGGCAAAACGCACAAACGCGCAGTCTGCTTGGGCCGGATGGCGATTGTATGTCAATTCAAATAATTGCAGCTTGAGGGTGGTGTGCCGTTGTAAGTACGACAGATAGGACTGGGCAAGTTTGGCATCCGGACTGCCAAGCCAGCGCTGAAACTCTTGCTGCGCTTGCGCTGACTCCGGTGGCAGGCTGAGTGTGGCATCGGCATGGGCAGATTGCCCCCACAAAACCAGCAAGATTAGAGAAATGAGGCGGTATGTTTTTGACATTGATGTGATCAACAATCGATTCTAATGTGGTTGCATTTTAGACAAAAATCATTAAAATCGCGCCCCTTTCATCACCGTTTGCATCTCTCACAGGCTTGGTATACCCACACCATGCGTATTGAGGGTTTGATATTGGCGTCTTGCGCCAAGCGTAACGTATTGCTCACCCTGCAATACTCACGATCAACAAACGGCGTTTAATCCCAAACGCGATGAAAATATTCAGTCAAAACAATAAGGAGACTGAGCATATGAATAGCTGTGTTCAATCCGCACGCCCCCTTGCTGTGGTGGGCAAAATCTGCCAACTCCACGCGATTGCTGATGCAGACCGCATCGTGCAAGCCCAAGTCGATTGTGGCGCGGCAGGCCGCTGGCAGGCTGTTGTCGGTCTCGACTATGTCGTCGATCAACCGGTGGTGGTGTTTTTGCAAGATGCGCTGTTGCCACAAGACGAACGCTGGGCATTTTTGGCACGCAACAACTGGCGGATCAAGATGAGCCGTTTTCGCGGCGTACCGAGCGAATGTTTGGTGATCGCTGATGACATCGCCCAACAGTTGCCGCTCGGGACAGACCTCACCGCACACTTTGGTGTGCAAAAATACGAAAAGCCGATCCCCAATGCGATGAATGGCGTGGCGATTGCCAACTTTCCAAGCAGCATCCCCAAAACTGACGAAACCAATATCCAAGCAGCATTCGCTTTGCTGGATCGGATGGCGGTAGAGCCATGGTACGCCACCGAAAAAGCCGATGGTACGAGCTGTACAGTGTGGCAAGACTCACAAGGTCTACATGTCTGCTCACGCAATTTGGAGCTGGCCGAATTTGATGAGACCGGCAAAACTAATCTGTACTGGCGTGCTGCACGACAATACCAGCTTGACCGCCTGCCAATCGGACTTGCCCTACAGTTTGAGATTGTGGGCGAGGGGGTACAAGGCAATCCGATGGGCATCAAACACACCGAGATCCGCGTGTTTAGTGTGTTTGATCAACGCAACCGTTGCTACCAATCGGCAGCGCAGTTGCAAGCCTTGTGTCAGCAGCTGAACCTACCCACTGCACGGTGGTTGTTTGCCGATGTGCAATCCGGTCAACGGGTCGATGTCGCGACCTTGCAAACATGGGCAGCGATCAGCTATGCCAATGGCAAACCGGCTGAGGGGATGGTGATTCGTGCGGCCGACTCGTCTTGGTCATTTAAAGTGATTAATTTGCTGTACAAAGGCTAACATCATCGACGACACCAACACTTCTGATTTTTGGATCAGAAGTGTTACT
>CALFYA010000456.1 GCA_937952925.1 uncultured Moraxellaceae bacterium | reverse complement strand
AGACGTGTGCTCTTCCGATCTGCCGTCGTCCAAACGCTGGAGTGCAGCCAACAACACACTGGTCAGATTCCAAGTATTCTGCTACGGAGCATGGAACAGCGGTTATTAAACAGCAGTTTGGCTCGCAAGAGAGTTTTTCATACCCAAAATCTATTTATGCTGTTATTGATTGTCTAAGTGTTGCAGGTGTAGCACAAGACGGTCACGCCACTGTTCTCGACTACTTTGCAGGTTCAGGCACCACAGGTCATGCGGTAATTTCGCTCAACCGTGACGATAAAGAAGACGGCAAGCGCAAGTATATCCTTGTTGAGCAAGGCGAATACTTCGACACCGTACTGAAACCGCGACTGCAAAAAGTGGTCTACGCTGCCGACTGGAAAGACGGCAAAGCCGCCAACCACAGCACCGGCATCAGTCACGCCTTTAAAGTGCTCAAACTCGAAAGCTACGAAGACACCCTCAACAACCTAGAGCTAACGCGCCCCAACACCGACCTGTTTGAGCACATGACACCCGAACAGCAAAACGACTACCTCATGCACTACATGCTCAAACTCGAAAGCAAAGACTCCTTGCTGTCGGTCAAGCAATTTCAAAAACCCTTCAACTACCAGCTCAACATCACCACCGACAGCGCAGGTGCCTACCAAAAACGCCCTGTAGATTTGGTCGAAACGTTCAACTACCTGCTGGGCTTACGCGTCAAACACATCGACATGCAACAGCGCACGGGCTATGTGCAAGTGGTTGGCTACCTGCCCACTGGTGAGCACACCTGCATCCTCTGGCGTGACTGCGACACCCTGCCGTATGCCAAGCTCGACAGCCTACTGGCCAAACTGCACATCAACCCCAACGACCGCGAATATGACCTGATCTACATCAATGGCGACCACAACATCCCCAGCGTGTATATCGGCAGTGACGGCAGCGAAAGACAACTCAAGGTGCGTAGCATCGAACACGAGTTTTTTGCACGGATGTTTGCGGAGTCAATGTGATGAGTGAGCTTGTGGCGCATGTTGCCTATCAACAGACCATCACTGAGCTGAAACAAAAAATTCAGCAAAACCGTGTCAGAGCAGCATTATCGGTCAATGCCGCACTCATTGATCTGTATTGGGAAATTGGCAAACGCATCGTACTGCTACAACAACAATATGCATGGGGAGGCGCTGTTGTTGACCAATTAGCACATGATCTGCAGCACACGTATCAAGGTGCGCAAGGCTATTCCCGCACCAATTTATTTGCGATGCGGCAGTTCTATCTGTTTTATTCGCAGCATAGTGCAATTGTCCCACAGGCTGTGGGACAAATTCCGTGGGGGCATATCCGTACGTTACTCAGTAAAGTCAAAGATGTTGAGCAAAGCCTGTTTTATGCAGCAGCATGCGCCGAACATGGTTGGTCACGTGCCATATTAGAGCTGCAAATCGAGCAACAATTGCACCTTCGTCTAGGACAAGCACCCAATAATTTTGGTGAAGTATTACCAACCGCCCAAGCACAGCTAGCAAACCAAACTTTTAAAGACCCTTATGTATTTGATTTTTTGAATATCACACCGCAGGTATTAGAGCGCGATATCGAACAGCAGTTGATTGAGCATGTTACCGCCATGCTGCTTGAATTGGGCAAAGGCTTTGCATTTGTTGGTCGGCAATATCCGCTCGAAGTCAATGGGCGCAGTTATTTTCTAGATTTACTGTTTTATCATATCAAGCTGCGTTGCTATGTGGTGGTCGAGCTTAAAGTTGGCGAGTTTATGCCCGAATACGCGGGCAAGATGAACTTCTATCTTTCAGCAGTCGATGATTTGCTCAAAGACGCACAGGATCAGGCCAGTATTGGACTCATTTTGTGCAAAAACAAAAATCGCTTTGATGTCGAATACGCATTACGCGACATTCAAAAACCGATTGGCGTCAGTACATTTGTCACCAAACACATCCCCGATGAGATTCGAGCTAGTCTGCCAACTGTACAGCAGCTAGAGCAACAACTTGAGCAATATCAAATCAGCCCATTACGTGATCTGGAGGATGACACACCATGAGTCAAACCACTCTTCGTAAATCCGCCAAAGCATCCACATCAAAAACCAAGGCCGTGAAAGTCAACTTTCATGATCAACTGATCCTCAATCAATGGTTGTGGTCGCTTCTGAATCCGGCTTCACTGGTGGCCATGCATGACAAACTGGATCACCCCCAGCTAGAAGGGCTGTCTGAAGATGGGAAAACCCGTTTTTTTGAAAAAATTACCGGTAGCCTGTTTAACACACACCTGATCGACACAGATACCCTGCTGCGCTATGACCTCAATATTGTGCAACACTGGAAACAGATCACCGATCGGCGAAATGACATCGAAGGTCATGTGCTGAACCTGAAGTATTTTCAGTACCTATCATTGCTGTTTACCGAAATTTATCTGGATTATTACTTTAACCACACCGCAGACATGCTAGATGGCCTCAACACCGTATTGACGCAATTTAACAGCCAGCAAAAGCAAGTTGAGCAACAGTTTCAGCCCTATCGTAGTGACGACAGCATTGACGACCTCAATAAAGTCGCTTTTTGGAACGCCACAGGCAGCGGCAAAACTTTGCTGATGCATGTCAATATTTTGCAGTATCTGCACTACTATCAAAGCAAACACGGCACCCATGCCCAGCCCGAACAAATTATTTTGCTCACGCCCAACGAAGGGCTTTCACAGCAGCATTTGCAAGAGTTGATTGATTCTGGTTTTGAAGCCTCGTTTTTTGACAAGCGCAAAAGCACCGACTTGCTAGGTCGGCGGCAAATTCAAATTATCGACATCAATAAAATTGCCGACAAAGACGGTGATAAAACGGTTGCTGCTGCCAGCCTAGAAGGCAAAAATTTGGTACTGGTGGACGAAGGTCACCGTGGCACAGGCACAGCAGCAGGCGCATGGATGGAGCGTCGTGACATCCTGTGTAAAGACGGTTTTAGCTTTGAATATTCAGCTACTTTTGGTCAGGCCGTCAGCAAGGCAGACAACGTGATCAAAAAACGTGAGGAGTTGCAAAAAGCTCAAGCCAAAATGCTGTTTGCCACCACCAGCCTTAACAGGCTAAATGATGCGCAAAAAGCTCAACTGGCACTCAACGACCTACAAGAACAACAAGCCCGCCGAGAAGCGCTACGCGAGGTGTATGCCAAAGGGATTCTGTTCGATTACTCCTACAAATATTTCTATCAAGATGGCTACGGCAAAGAAGCCAATATCTTGAACATGAAGCAAGCGCGTGATGCCGCGCAGCAGGATCAATACCTGACCGCCTGTTTGCTGGCGTTTTACCAACAGCAGCACTTATTTGCCAAAGGTAAAACCGCACTGAGTGACTACAACCTAGAGCATCCGTTGTGGGTGTTTGTGGGTAATAAAGTCAATGATGATGACTCAGATATTTTGACCATCCTGAAGTTTTTGGCCGACTTTCTCGATCCTAAAAACCGCACCAGAACACTGGAATGGATCACCAGCTTTATCCAAAACAGCGCACAATTGCTCGATAACAAAGGCCAAAACACTTTTTACAATCGCTTTCTGCCACTGATGGGCAAGCGTGCCGACGACATTTATCAAGACATCTTACAGCGCTTCTTTAATGCCAACACCGCAGAGCGGCTGACCATTGTGCGGATTGCCGCCAATACCGGCGAGCTACGCTTGCAACTGGGTGAGAATGTACCGTTTGGCGTGATCAATGTAGGCGATGAAAAGGGTTTGTTCGATGGCTGCGAAAAACTATTTGAAAGCCACTACCTGAGTACGCAGATCGACAGCTTTGGTGCCAGCATTTTCCCAACGCTCAACGACACTGACAGTAAAACCAATTTGCTCATTGGTTCGCGTAAATTCACCGAAGGCTGGAGCAGTTGGCGTGTATCGACCATGGGCTTGCTCAATATGGGCAGTGGTGAAGGCGCACAGATTATTCAGTTATTTGGTCGTGGGGTACGGCTTAAAGGTCGTGATTTTTCGCTCAAGCGTGCCGGTCGCAATGAGTATACCCAACGGCACATCAAAGACTATCATCTGGATTTATTGCAAACACTGAATATCTTTGGTCTTAAAGCCGACTACATGGAAAAGTTCCGTGAATATCTTGAGGATGAAGGTATCACGCTCAATCAAGACCTGTTGACCTTGGACTTCAAAACCAATATCTCTGCACCGAAGCACCGCCTGAAAACTTTGGTGCTTAAAGACGGCTACAAAGACAATCAACCGAATGGATTTAAGGCACAGTGCAAGCTGTCGTTGTTTAAAATTCCGGCAGACTTTGAGCGCAAAATTAAAAAACCACATGTCGAGCTAGACCTGTATCCACGTCTGCAAGCCTACAGCACCGACAAACACAAAAAGGTAACGGTTAGCCAAGACCAGCGCCAACAGCATGAAATTGCACGCCGCCTCATGCCGTTGTTTGATTTCGATGCGATTTATTTGCAGTTGCAGCACTACAAAATGCAGCGCGGCTATAGCAACATTCAAATCGACCGAGATGGCCTGCTGGCTTTTTGTCAGCGCCCACCGTATGACTGGTACACGTTGTATATAGATGGTGGTGAGCTGAAGTACGATGTTGCTGGTATTCTTAAACAGCAAGGCATCCTGCTTGAATTGCTCAAAGCCTATTTGGATCGTTACTTTAAAACGCTAAAAAATGCCTATGAAGGGCAGTATTTCACAGTGGCAGAGTTTGATCTGTCAGAAGCAGATAGCCCTGTCTATCTGTGTGACAGCTATCAATTTACCGCGAAAGAAGATCAATCTTTCGAAGCAGAACAGTATTTTGATAAGCTCAAATTGCTACAAGAGATTGTCGATCAGGGGGAGATTGAACAGGTCGTGGGTTGGCAACAAGGTCAATTCAAAGCGATTGCATTTGACCGCCATCTATACTATCCCCTGTTTGGTACGCCTTCAGATAAAGACTATAAAGATTTGCCTTTTACCATGACACCCAAGTCGTTTGATTCAGACAGTGAATTAAGGTTTGTTGAAGATCTACAGCTTTACCTGAAGTCAGCAGCAGGACAAGCCCAACTTGCCCCTTATTCGATGTATTTGCTACGCAATGCAGATACCAAAAACCGTGGTCTTGGCTTTGCAACTGCAGGCAATTTTTACCCTGACTTCTTGTTGTGGCTGGTTGATCGAAACACAGGGCAGCAATGGCTGACACTGATCGATCCAAAGGGTATTCGGAATATGCATCTTGATGATGCCAAGTTGGGGCTATACCAAGAAATCAAAAATATTGAGCGGCAGATCAATGATTCTCAGTTGATACTCAATGCATTTGTACTTTCGATTACACCGTTTAAGGAGATTATCAATAACTCGCTAACTCAAAGTGAGCTTGAAGATCGGCATGTGTTATTTATGGTTGGAAATAGTGAAGCTTATCTCAAGCAGATGTTTGCTAGAGTTTTAAAGTCTTAATTAAGAATTTTTTATCCAAGTTTGATAGTCATCGAGCTATAACTGAATCTGGTGTTTGAGTTGAAGGGAAGCGGCGTATCTGGTTGA
>CALFYA010000455.1 GCA_937952925.1 uncultured Moraxellaceae bacterium | reverse complement strand
GTGTATACGGTTGATGACCTCACCGATAGCATTGTCGAGCTGGCTGACCAAGGCAGTGATACGGTGCAATCGGCTGATCTAAGTCTAGATCTGCTCAACTACGCCAATGTTGAGTCTGCACTGCTACTTGGTAGCGCCCATCTCAACTTGACTGGTAATACCAGCAACAACACCTTGACCGGTAATAGCGGCAACAACACCCTCGATGGCGGATCGGGCAACGACACCTTGATTGGTGGTGATGGCGATGATCTATATATCATCGACTCCACAAACGATATCGTCATCGAAGGTCAAAACGGTGGTACGGATACCATTCAATCAGAAACCGTTAGCATTGATTTGTTGCAATATGCCAATGTTGAGCATGCCACGCTGACCGGCAGCTCCAACCTGAATATCACCGGCAGTCACGACGCAGCCAATATCCTCACCGGTAATGCTGGCAACAACATGATTATCGGTAACGCACTCAACGACACGCTGATTGGTAATGATGGTGACGACACCTTAGACGGCAGTGGTGGCAAAGACATCATGATCGGTGGTCTTGGCAATGACACCTACTATGTGTCTACGCTTGGCGATCAGGTCACTGAACTCAGTAATCAGGGGACAGATACGGTCATTGTAGGCTTTTCCTATACCTTGGGCGCTCACGTCGAAAATCTCAGCCTGACAGGGAATGGCGATCTTAAAGGCACTGGTAATGTTCTCAACAACACCTTATTGGGTACGAGTGGGAATAACATCTTGCTTGGCGGTGGTGGGGTCGATCAGTTGTATGGTGGTTTAGGCGACGACCTGCTTAATGGTGGTACCAACGTCGATAGCTTGTATGGTGGCGATGGTAACGACACCTACTACGTCAATCTCACCGGTGATCAAGTCTTTGAACAGTTCAATGAAGGCATTGATACCGTCAACAGTCTAGTCGATTACACCTTGGGTAATCATGTAGAAAATCTGATCCTAGGCGGGACAGATCACCTCAAAGCCAATGGTAACGCGCTCGACAACCAGATCATCGGCAACAGTGGCAATAACCTCATCAATGGTGGTCTTGGCGATAATCTGTTGATTGGTGGTGCAGGTCATGATCAGTATCGACTCAATCGTGATTTTGGCACCAATACCATTCTCGAAAACGCTGCTGAAGGCACGGACACCGTCCAATTTGGTCTCGGTGTATTGCGTGAGCAAGTCTGGCTCAGTCGTGTCGATGACGATCTGGTAGTGCAAATCATTGGCACCAATGCCAATGTGGTCGTGCAAGATTGGTATAGTGCAGGAGCAAATATCGAGCAATTCCGCTTACTGTCGGGGCGTACCTTGATGGCTGCTGATGTCGATACTTTAGTCAATGCGATGGCATCACTGACTCCACCCGCCTTTGGTGAAACCACCTTGTCTGCCGCCACCAAAAATGCGCTAGGGACTGTGTTTGCTGACACATGGAATACCATCACCTAAACACATCCAACAAAAAGCCCGACAAGATGTCGGGCTTTTTTGTTGGGAATCTGGTTATTTACGGATCACCTGCCAGCCACACACCAGCAACAATCCTGCAAAAAACGCCAACGACCAATGCGGTAGCGACAAGCCAAGCAGCGTCCAATCGACTTTGGCGCATTCCCCTGAGCCATGTAGTACTTTTTGTACCACTTCTTGCATGGGAAATACGTTCATCCAGTAATCCAAACCCGGCCCACAGGCAGGCACATCTTCGGGGGGCAAATGTTGCAACCAGACATGCCGCGCCGCCACGCCCGTCGACCACAACATGCCCAAGCCCGCCAGCGCCGCATAAGTGCGCCGCGCCCACAACGCTTTGGGGTTGTGAATCGCTGCCATCAGGGCAAACACCCCCATGATCATCAACCCGACGCGCTGAAAAATACACAACGGACAAGGATCGAGATGTTGGTAGTGTTGTAAATACAGGGCAAAGGCCATCCCCACCACCGAGGCGAGAAATAAACCAAAACTCACCAGCCGATAATTGAGTTTCATCCCGTTAGGCTCTCCGATAGTGCAGGCTCGCCACGATAATGCTGCACATACTCCACAAAACTGATTTGATCAGACGCTTCGAGGTGAGCTTGATCGGTGAGTGACTGCGCCGCAAGTGCGGCAAAGTGTTGATGTGTGTCTGCATCCAAAGGATATTGCAAAAGTTGTGCAGCATGTTTGACCGCCAGCTCATGCCCAAATCGCCACGAACCTTGCGCCGCCAAGGTATCGGCCAAAATCCGTGCTGAGAGCGTCTGATCAGGATCTTGCACCCGTTTACGCATCACACACAGGGCATCGCGATAGTTGCTACCGCCATAGGCTTGATCAAGCACGTCTGCCGCACCTTGCATACGCTGCAACTGCGCCAGTGCCCACTCGCCAAAGCGTTGCTCACCATCAGCAAGCTCAATCATCACCTCGGGATTGCGTCCATCATCCACCATACGGGTTTGGTTGCGAGCGATCCGTTCTTCCTCACCAAAATACAACGGCGGACTCGGTTCAAGCAGTGCCGATAGTGCCAACACTTCCAAAAAACAAGCCGTGTCTAACCCAATCCCAATATCGCTATACGGATCTAAGTCGACCGCCCGTAGCTCCACATAGGCAATGCCACGATTGGCGAGAGCCTGTGCCGGACTTTCCCCCGCTTGCCCAATCTGTTTGGGTCGCACCATGCTGTAGTATTCATTTTCGATCTGGAGCACATGATCATTGATCTGGATCGGCTGCCCATCAGCATCGTCGAGTCCAAGTGCGGTAAATTCGGGGTAATGGGTGCCAATCGCACGGCGCATGCCGGTCACATAATCATTGAGGTTATTGTAATGGATGCCGAGCTGGCGCTGTGCGCTGTTTTGATAACCAAACTTCCCCATCCGCAATGCCGTGGCTTTGGGCAAATGTAAGGTGCCTTTGATCAGCGGCTGCAAATGATGTTGCCGTCCAGTGAGAAAACACGCACAAGCAGCAGGGCTCGCGCCTAGCAAATAAATCACCAATGGCGTTAGACGGATAAAATTACGAATCAAGCCAAAATAACGGGCATTGATAAAGTCTTGTAAGGTCGCTTCATTGTGCGCTTGGCTGGCATACCATGCCGTAAATAATTCTTGCGAAAATGACAAGTTGTAGTGCAAACCAGCAATCGTCTGCATCCGACGCCCATAACGCAGCCCCAAACCGTGCCGATACAGCGTCTTAAATTTGCCCAAATTGGAGGAGCCATATTGCGCGAGAGGAATCGCCTCTTCGTCTTGATCAAGCAAACACGGCATCGACAACGGCCACAAGGTCTCGCCCATCGGCAACTGTTGCACCACTTCGGCATGCAAATCGCGCATAAAACGCAGCGCCGCTTGTGGGGTCTCAAGTGGTGGCGTGATCAATTCGAGCAGTGCTTCGGAGTAATCAGTGGTGATATGCGGATGGGTCAGCGCCGATCCCAAACCGAGAGGATGCGGTGTTTTGGCAATAAATCCATTGGCTTGCATGCGTAGCGTTTCGCGCTCCATGCCACGCCGCATGCCCAAAAGCATCTGGGGTTGCAACCAATCCGGCACAGTTGTGCCCATCGAAACCGGATCATTCATACATCATGCTCACTTTGGATTTTCTCGCCACAAGAGGACGTAAACCGGCTGACATCATCGCGTAGTTAAACCACAAAGACGATTATTTTTTGTAGATCGCCGCAACAAAAACAATCTATTGCCACGCTCCGCCCTGATGCAACATGGGGGCGATTGTGATGGACTCAAGCGAATTGACGCCCTTCACTGCCCCTGATTAATCCTTTTTGCCTGTTGGAGCCATCATGACCACCCTTGCGACTGCTACCCAAGTTCTTGATTTTTGGTTTATCCGCTCGTCACCGGCGCAATGGTTTGGCAAAGACCCTGCGTTTGATCAAGCGATTTTGACCGAATTTGCCGACACTCAAGTGGCTGCCCATCAGGGCGAGCTATGGACATGGCGCGACACCCCACAAGGTCGTTTGGCTGAAGTGATTGTCTTAGATCAATTTTCACGCAATTTGTACCGTCATGATGCACGCCAGTTTGCCAGCGACCCGATGGCGCTCGCCCTCGCGCAAGAGGCGATTCGAGTGGGCGATGATCAGCACTTAAGCCAAACCGAACGGCTATTTTTGTACATGCCGTTTATGCATAGCGAATCACGGCTGATCCATCAGCAAGCGGTGCAACTCTTTATTGCGCTTGGCCTGCCTGACAATCTCGATTATGAGTATCGTCATCAAGCGATTGTTGAGCGTTTTGGTCGCTATCCGCATCGCAATGCGATCTTGGGGCGGGAATCGACGGCGGAGGAACTGGCATTTTTACAACAGCCCAACAGCAGTTTCTAACCTGCTATCGCTTCTTCACAATCAGATCGTATTGGCGTTTTATACTGCTGGTGGTGTAGCTACTTGAAGGTGATCTGATGCAGATCCGTCATACGGTCTTTGTGCTCTTACTGGCCGCTTTGATCGGCGGTTGTAGTACGCTCCATACGCCGCGCACGTTTGGCTCACTCGGTCAATTTGAGCAATTCCAACTCAATGATGATGTGTATCGGGTCACCTATGTCGCCAACGGCTACACCCGTCAGCAAGATGCTGAAGAAACCGCCCTGTTGCATGCCGCCAAAGTGACGTTGCAACACGGCTATCGTTATTTTCAAATGGTCAATGATCCCTCATCGGGCACTTATGTCCCACCACCGCTGCCGGTCTCATCGTTTGATATTTACATGGGAGTACCGATGTACTATCAGCGCGGGGTGTTTTATCGCGGCAACACCGCTTACGACCGCTTTTATGGCAGCTATTATCGGGACTGGAATTTTCCAGATCGGATCCAAATCAGCTACACCATCCGCTGTAGCAAAACTCAAGAAGCGAGTCAAACCGCGTTTGATGCACCCAAGATTTTGCAGTCATTGGGACAAAAATACGCCCTTAATGCCGATGGTTCAGATCGGGTCGTCACACCCATTCCTACTGCACCCAAAGCTGCTCAATAGCGAAATTTGACCTGTACCAAATGAAAACCAAAGCTGCTTTTGATCGGCCCTTGAATCTCGTGCTCCGCCCCCTGAAACACTGCACGATCAACCGGCGCAACCAACTGACCTTTACGCACTTCACCCAACTCCCCACCTTTTTTGCCGGATGGACAGGTGGAGTGCTGTTTGGCGAGTTTGGCAAAGTCTGCGCCGCTGGCGAGCTGTTGTTTGAGTTGTACCGCAAGCTCGCGGTCACGGGTGAGGATATGGCGGACGATGGCAGGCATTTCTCTTTCCAAGCAAATGAAGTTCGTTACAAAAAAAGTAGTGTATCCTACTTACTTAACACTATAATTAGCACCTGACTACTAAAGTCAAATCATCATGCAGCCTTTCTAGCAAGAAACACGGTATGATGAGAAAAATCTGCAACGTAAAGCGGAGAGCGTCGCAAGTTTGCGCGCTTTTTTTACGTCCTGATCTTTACAGTAAAATGGACAATGCTGTAGAGGCTAATCTCTCGAATGGGATCTATCATCATGAAAGACATC
>CALFYA010000454.1 GCA_937952925.1 uncultured Moraxellaceae bacterium | reverse complement strand
AATTGCTGGTCAAATTTAAAAATGCCAGCTCGCTGACTTCACGGATTCGCGAAGTACTCAAAGTGCATATTGGCGAAGAAATGCCGACGCTCAATGAAGTCGCTTCGCGTTTGTATTTGTCACCACAAACCTTGCGCCGTCGCTTGGCAGCAGAAGGCAAAAGCTATCAAGGGGTCAAAGACAACTTGCGCCGTGATGCTGCCATTCACTTGTTGCTCAAGCCTGAGCTATCGCTTGAAGATGTGGCACAACAAGTCGGTTTTAGTGAAACCAGCACCTTTCATCGTGCCTTTAAAAAATGGACTGGGGTAACACCAGGCTTGTATCGCCAGTTACATGGTGCTTAAGCTGACTCAGGAGTGGCGCTGATGTCCAAAAATTTTTGGCAACGCGACTCCTGCCGGTTTGCGCTATTTCCCACCCTACGCCCCTACCCACCACAGCATATGCGCCATGACCTGATGGCTGGGCTGGTGCTCACCGCCATGCTGATTCCGGTGGGCATGAGCTATGCCGAAGCGGCTGGCCTGCCCGCCATTTGTGGCTTATATGCCACCATCGTGCCGCTCTTGGTGTATGCCGCGTTGGGTACCAGCCGTATTTTGGTGCTGGGCCCCGACTCTGCACTGGCAGGCATGATCGCCACCGCCATTTTGCCACTGGCCGCACCACAACCCGATCAGGCGGTGATGCTCGCGGGCATGCTGGCGCTAATGGTGGGCGGTTTGTGTGTGGCCGCTGGTTATTTGCGTTTGGGCTTTTTGACTGAGCTGTTGTCCAAACCAATTCGTTATGGCTATTTACATGGGATTGCCCTGACCATTGTGGTCAGTCAGTTGCCCAAGCTACTCGGCTTGCATCTGTCGCATGAATCGATAGTGGCGATGGGACGCGATACTCTGCATCACTTAAGTTTGCCTGTGTTGTTCTCACCGACTGCACTCACCGGTGGCTTTGCACTGGTGGTGATGTTGCTGTTGGGGTGGTGGCGACCCCGTTGGCCGGTGATGGTGATCGGTCTATTGGCAGGGACAGGATTGGCTGCACTGATGGGCTGGTCACTCGAAGATGTGGGGAGTCTGCCGCATGGCCTGCCCGAACTGGTCCTCCCTCAGCCGACATGGCATCAAGCGCAACAGTTGTTTTGGAGTGCCTTAGCGATTGCATTGGTGGCGTTTGCCGATATGAGTGTGTTGTCACGCAGCTATGCCCAGCGTCTGGGTGACATCAGCCATACCAATCGTGAGTTGGTCGCATTGGGTTGGTCAAATATCCTGACCGGATTATTTCAAGGCTTTCCCATCACCAGCAGTGGCTCACGCACACCGGTTGCCGAAGCGGCTGGAGCACGTACCCAAATGACAGGGATGGTTGCGGCCGTCGCGATCATGCTGTGTTTGTGGTTTGGCGCGAGCGTGTTTGCCCATATTCCAAAAACTGTCTTGGCGGCCATCGTGATGGTTGCAAGTCTATCGCTGATGGATTGGCGTGGATTTGTGCGGCTCTATCGTCTGCGCCCCAGTGAGTTTGCGCTGGCGGTCTGTTGTATGTTGGGCGTGCTGCTGTTTGGGGTGGTGCAAGGGATTTTTTTGGCGCTGGTGATTGCGAGTGCGGCGTTTATGTGGCGGGCGTGGCGACCTTATGATGCGCTGCTTGGTCGGATTGATGGCGTCAAAGGCTATCATGATGTCGCGCGTCATCCCGATGCGCAGCAAATCGAAGGACTCATCTTGTTTCGCTGGGATGCCCCCTTATTTTTTGCCAACCAAGACAGCTTTCGCCGCCATATTTGGCATGCCATCCATCATGCGCACACGCCGACGCGCTCGGTGGTGATTGCCGCCGAACCGATCACCGATATTGATTTGACCGCAGCGGATATGCTGCACACGCTCAAAGACCAATTGCGCGCACAGCACATTGAGCTACGCTTTGCTGAACTCAAAGGCCCGGTCAAAGATCGGCTCAAGGATTATGGACTCTACGAGCTGTGGGGCGATCAAGGTTTTTATCCCACCCTCGGTCGTGCTGTCGATGACTACATCCAGCAACATCAGATTGATTGGGTGGACTGGGAAGATACGCCGAGGAATCGTTAATGCCCTATCGTGTAGCCCTTGCGGTCAGTTTACCGATCTTGTGGTGGCAAGGCCGCCGCGTCAAACGTGATACACCGCGTTTACCCGAAGCGGCTGGCGCTCGTGTGGGTGTGTCTGGTGCGGGTCAACCGCTACGCGTGTTGATTTTGGGTGATTCGGCTGCTGCTGGGGTGGGCGTATCGCATCAAGATCAGGCACTGCTTGGTCAAATCTTGGCGCTCCTAACACCACACCATCAGGTGTCTTGGCAGTTGCACGCGACATCCGGTTTTCGCTTGATTGATGTATACCAATCGCTAGACGCCTTACAAGGTGAGCCTTTTGATGTGGTGCTGGTCTCAGTTGGCGTCAATGATGTGACCGCTTTTACCCCCATTCGTCGTTGGACGCAGCAATATCAACACCTGATTGACTATTTTCATCAGCACTCCTCGACCACACAGCTGCTGTGCACTGCTGTGCCGCCAATGCATGCGTTTTCGGCACTGCCACAGCCGCTACGCTGGTTACTCGGTCAACGCGCCCATCACCTCAATCGCGTCTTGGCACAACAGCTCAGCGTCTATCCCTATGCGCATCTGTTAAAACCTGATCTACCCCTAGAGGCCACTTTATTGGCTGCTGATGGCTTTCATCCTGCCGCACCGGCTTATCAATTATGGGCGCAGGCAGCGGCTCAATTGCTCCATTCAATATTGAAACCCAATGAAAAAACGCTTGATTTACAAAAGGACACAATTAAAAAATCTTCAGAAATATTCCATTCATCTACATGACAATCCACTGATCCGATTGATGCCAAAAGGTACTTTTTTTGAGCATCTTTTCAAAGATCAGTAAATCAACACGTTAATGTAGATGACAATGACAAAATATGACAGGTGCCGCTTTTTCTTAAAATCATGTCAGCCAAAATCACAAATGACGTAATTTCAGTACCTTCTATTCAGCATCACGAATTTGATGTACATATGTTCACAGGGATTCTACCGTTTTGTGGGACACAAACTATGAACACCATCTACCGCTTGGCCTATGTTGCACGATCACGCTATCAAAACGACACGCTGGCTCAGGCACTACGGTGGAAACACCCTGCCTTGCAAGTGGTCACGCTGTATGGCGCAGGCTACTTCTTTCAATGCTTTGAAGGCGATGAAGCTGCCATTACCGAAATGGCAGGGCGCTTGTCCGAATTAGATGACGGGTTTGAGCTGCGCATCCTCACTTGGCATCAAATTGAGCGCAGTTCTCTACGCTCACACGATCCTCAGTACATGCTGTCTGGCATGTCGATGACCATCGTGTTGCAACAGCATGGCCTGACCCTCGACGATGCGCGTCTGCTGGATGAGTCGGTACAGGTCTATCGCGTCAATATCGCGATCCGTTTGCCCAGCACACCGATTTTCCGCACCAGCTAATCACATGTAGTGCGCCACCACCATTCATTTGATGAACGTTTTAGAACGTTCATTTTTTTTGGCTGGATTCACCACTACTGTCATTTCCCGCCAAGTGACTTGGACGTTCCCGTCATTGCTGCTCCAGTCTTTGCCGCTACACTCAATGCCATCCGAGGACACTTGATAAGGAACAGCGGCCATGACCGAAGCCTATATCTTTGACGCCGTGCGTACCCCACGCGGCAAGGGAA
>CALFYA010000453.1 GCA_937952925.1 uncultured Moraxellaceae bacterium | reverse complement strand
GTTAATCCTGTTGCGCTTTTCATCAGAACATCACCCATACAAAGGCGGCCAGAATCCCGATGGCTGACAACACCAAGCTGATCACCGCCGCAGTACGGCCGCTTTGCAACTCTTCAGCAACACCCACATCTGCAAGCAGATGCTTCATTCCAGCAAAGAAGTGATAAATCAGTCCGGCCACAAATACCCAGACCACGAAACGGACGAGAATGTTGCCGAACACTTCGGTACGGACATGCTCAAAACTTTCGGCAGACGCAAGCGAACCCTGCAACAACCACAGCAGCACAGGGATCAAAAGGAAGATAATGATTCCAGACACACGGTGTAGAATCGATGCAATCGCCACGGGTGAACGCAGGTTGACGCTCAACACTTGGCCCATAGACAGATTGACAGGTCTGTTGCTTTTCACAGCGGGCATCCTGTAGGCATAACCCCACACTTGGGGTTTAGGTATCGAAGGAAAGCTGGCACGACAGCAGAATAAACAGGCAAAAGCCTGCATGAAACGACGGCAAAGTATAGAGAGCTTGGACAATAAATACAAACGGAACAGGACGTACACAGTCTTGACAAACTCAAAATTATATTTAAATCGATAAATTTGGTATCAAGATAAAAAATACCAATTCGCAAAAATGATCAATAGCCTGTGATAACCTTAGCCACAGTTTTGAACAGGCGGCCTATCTAAGCTTTTTGATTGACAAAATCAAAGTTCAAACTAAGCTTATAGCGCTTTTTTAGACGGTCCTTGTATCGTTCGGAGTGAGTGGGAGTCTCCCCCGTAATCCGGCGTCCGGCCGTGATGTCCCTCATCAGGAGAAGTTTAATGTCTGGCACGACTGGCAAAAAAGCCACGCTTACGCTTAATGACAAGCAAATTGAGTTGCCGATCTATAGCGGCACATTAGGGCCGGATGTCATTGACGTCAAAGATGTATTGGCACAGGGCCACTTCACCTTTGATCCTGGTTTTATGGCAACCGCAGCTTGCGAATCAAAAATCACCTTCATCGATGGTGACAAAGGCGTGTTGTTGCACCGTGGCTACCCCATCGACCAGTTGGCTGAACAAGCAGACTACCTCGAAGTATGCTATTTGCTCTTGAATGGCGAACTGCCCAACGCGGCACAGAAAGCCGAATTCGACGCGCTCGTCAGCAACCACACCATGGTACATGAGCAACTGCGCAAGTTTTATGACGGTTTCCGTCGTGATGCGCACCCGATGGCGATCATGTGTGGCGTGGTTGGCGCACTGTCGGCGTTTTATCACGATGGCTT
>CALFYA010000452.1 GCA_937952925.1 uncultured Moraxellaceae bacterium | reverse complement strand
GATTGCGACATAGCACATAATCGCCTTGCTCAGTCTTTTTGATCAGTTCATTGACGTGCAGCACTTCGGCATATTCCGTCCATTTTTCCACTTCACCACGCCCCAGAATTTGCATCGCTTCGGCGTCAATCACCGCGTCGCCGGTTTTTTGCCGTTCATAAAACAACTGCAAGATATCCAAAATGGCCAGCACCGGATGGCGGGGCAAGTGTTCTGCGGCATGAAATACGGTCAAACCGTAGCTGATCTCGACACCAAGCAGCACCAAGTTCCAAGACAAATAAATCCACATGATCAAAATCGGCAATGCCGCAAATGCACCGTACACCTGATCGTAACTTGTGAAGTTACTCATGATGCCGCCAAACGCATACTTGAGCACTTCAAATAACACGCCAGCAATCGCACCCGCAATCGCCGCTTCTTTGACCGGCACCTTACAATTGGGGATCAACCAATACAAAAAGGTAAAGCCCAAGATCGTGAGGCCAAAAGACAACAGCTTGAGCCAAACCGCCCAATCAATCGAATAGCCTGCAAAGTTTTGGTTGAGGATCTCAATCGAGGTGAGCGCAGAGGAAGCGGCAAATGCTCCACCGAGCAAAATCGGCCCAAGCGAGATGATCGTCCAATAGCGCATCCAGCCGATTGCGCCGCCACGCGGACGTTTGACCCGCCACACATGGTTAAACGCTTGCTCAATGGTTGAGAGCATCATGCCCGCCGTCACAAACAAAAAAAGTGCGCCAATCACGGTCAGATTGGTCGATTTTTCGGTGAATTCGTTGAGATATTGGGTGATTTGTAGGCTAGAACTGGGCAATAAATTACGATAAATGGTCTGCTGTATTTCGGCGCGTGCTGACGCAAGTGCTGGAATCGACGAGACAATCACCAAAAAGACCGTGAGGATCGGCACGATGGAGAGCATAGTGGTATAGGTGAGAGAGCCTGCCTTATCACGACATTCATCAGCTTCAAAGCGTTTAAAGACAAACACCAAAAACTTAAACCAGATTTGATCACGCCAAGGTAGACGATTGAGTATCGACTGCATCGATAAAATCCCCCAATAAATATAGATAACGGTGTATGGGTATTGATCACCCAAAAACATCACATTTCGTCAACAGACAAGGTAACATGCGACGATAAGCAAGCTTCGTATTGGTTTTGAGTGATTTTCAATGAATGCTGGCGTGATGAGTGCAATTGCAGATGTGTTGGTGTTGTATTACAGCAAATACGGCACGACTCGTGACATGGCGCGATTAATGGCGCGTGGGATCGAAGAGGCTGGATTGAATGCCAAAATTCGGACAGTGCCTGAGGTGTCGGCAGTGACCACCGCGATTGTGCCGAGTATCCCTGCTGAAGGCGAGTTGTATTGCAGCCTAGAAGATCTTGCGGCGTGTAGTGGTCTGGCGTTGGGCAGCCCAACCCGTTTTGGCAATATGGCCGCTCCCATGAAGTATTTCTGGGATCAGTCGTCTGGTGTGTGGTTGTCTGGCGCATTACAAGGCAAGCCTGCTTGTGTGTTTACCGCATCCGGCACGATGCACGGTGGCCAAGAAAGCACCCTCATCACCATGATGATCCCTTTGCTGCATCATGGCATGCTACTGATGGGCATTCCGTATGCCGAAGCCGCACTCTCGACCACGACGCGTGGCGGTACGCCGTATGGGGCGAGTCATGTCAGTGGAGCAGCACACGACCAACCGTTATCTTCTGAAGAAAAAGCCTTGTGTATCGCCCAAGGTCGCCGCTTGGCACAGGCCATCAAACAATTGGCAGGCC
>CALFYA010000451.1 GCA_937952925.1 uncultured Moraxellaceae bacterium | reverse complement strand
ACATCTTTTGAAAAACATTTATATTGGATATATCTTATCTAATGATATTAGATGAGTGGTTTATTTTTGTAGATGAGTGGTTTTTTGTATAATTCAAAAAGCAAAAGATCTCTGTTTAACTGCTAAAGGTTGGACAAACACCCCACAAAGTCGAGGATTAAAAAATGGCAACAATTACTGGAACCGCCGATGACGACATGCTGGCTAATAATGCTGCGGAAGCGGACATGATTAGTGGCTTGGCTGGAGATGACAGCGTCAATTACGATCTGGCAATGGATGGAGCAGATCAAATCGATCTGGGTGCAGGCATGGATACCGTGAACTTGTCTGCGACAGGTTCAACAGAAATTCGAGTGACATTCACCAGTGCCGAAGTGGGCAACAACAATCCTAACGATTCAGGCCTACTCGCCAATCAAGACGGTGGTTTGGCGGTACGCCTGCAAGCCGAAGATGCCATGGGTGCGCTCATGGGTGATATTGGCCGTGCTGATGACGAAGGGATTAGCTTTGTCGCAGCAGCTGGCACCACACTCGATATCCGTGACTTGGTTTCAGGTGTGGCACGCGGTGATCAATTCAACGTGGCAACCTTGGGCACCAACGTTGCCGACATGATTGATGAAAGCATGGAAACCACCAACTATTACGTCAACGCCGGTCAAGGCGATGACATGGTGATGGGTGGTAGCGGCAACGACTTCTTGGTCGGTGGTGCAGGCAACGACATGTTGACCGGCAACATGGGCAACGACAGCTTTATCGGTGGTGGTGGCAACGACACCATCATGGGTGGCGACGGTGATGACACCGTCGCAGCTTACAACCTTGCCAGTGATGGCATGGACATGATCAATCTGGGTGCTGGCATGGACACCCTCAACGTGTCTGCGACTGGTGCAAGCCAAATCCGTGTGATGTTTACCAGCTCAGAAGTGGGCAACAACAACGCCAACGATGCAGGCACACTGACCAATCAAGACGGTGGCCTAGCCGTACGCATTCAAGCGGAAGACAATACTGGTGCTCTGATTGGTAACATCGGTCGCGCCGATGACGAAGGCACCACGATTGTGGCTGCTGCAGGCACCACACTCGATATCCGTGACTTGGTTTCAGGTGTGGCACGCGGTGATCAATTCAACGTGGCAACCTTGGGTACCAACGCCGCAGATCGTTTCCTGATGGCATTTGATACACGCAACTTGTATATCAATGCTGGTCAAGGCAACGATGAGATCCGTACCGGCAGCGGCAACGACTTCTTGGTCGGTGGGGCTGGTGCAGACATCATGCGTGGGGGGGCAGGTAACGACAGTTATATTGTCGATAACGCTTTGGATGTCGTACAAGACTTTGCTGGACAGGGTATTGATACTGTTCAGTCATCCGTCAACTACCAGCTGGCGAGCAATCTTGAAAACTTGACCCTGACCGCTGCTGGCCGTACGGGTACAGGCAACTTGATGAGCAACGTCATGACCGCTCATGCGGGTGGTAGCATGCTGTTTGGTGCAGGTGGCGATGACATGCTCAATGGTGCCGCAGGCAACGACATGCTCGACGGTGGTGTTGGTGCAGACATGATGACCGGTGGTGCAGGCAACGACACCTACCGTGTCAATGCTCGTGGTGATCAAACCATCGAAATGATGGATGGTGGTTTTGATGTGGTTGAAAGTACTGTCAGCTGGAACATGGCCGACAACATCGAACAGTTGACCCTGCTGGGTACAGACAACATCAACGGGATTGGCAACAGCATGGACAACACCATGATGGGTAACAACGCCAACAATACCCTTGATGGTCGTCTGGGCATGAACCAATTGATCGGTGGTGCAGGCGATGACATGTACATCCTTGGCCGTGCTTACGGTCAAAACATGGTGCTTGAATCTGCCGACATGAGCGGTGGCAATGATGTGGTGTTGTTCAACAACAATACTAAAGCTGATCAAGTATGGTTTAGTCAGGTGGGTAACGACCTGCAAGCCAGTGTGATTGGCACATCTGCCTCGGTGGTGATCCAAGGCTGGTTTAGCAGTGGCATGTCAGTTGAAACTTTCCGTCTCAACGATGGCCGTGAGCTGCAAGCCAACGAAGTGCAAGCGTTGGTTGATGCAATGGCGGGCTTTACCCCACCAGCGATGGGCAACACCGAACTCAGTGCACAATATCAAGCCGAGTTTGGCGCACTGATTACCTCCAGCTGGAACTAATCTTCCCCACCAAAAAACAGCCCGCATCATGCGGGCTGTTTTTTTGCGTCTCATGTTTTACAGATGAGGATGCGCCTTGAGCTGTGCTGCAATCAGCTCCGCCTCTGCGTGTATGGTGGCTTGTGTCTCTGCCGATTCGGTGGATGGCGTTCGTTGTATTTTGGGGGACAACAAACAAACAGGCCGACGCTCTTTGGCAATCTGAAACAGTTGATACGTTTGATTGACGTAGTTGGTGACGCCGCGCACACCTTTCATATATTCGCGTAATTCCTCGGTCATCTGTGCCGGAATCATCCGAATGGGGCGACTAGGATCAAAATGATCAAAGCGCAAATACCACCAAGGCTCTCCTCGGCGCAGCGAAATCGGCTGCAGGGTGTCGTACCATTCAAACGCCCACATCAAATGGCGCGGCCAAATATCAGCAGGAAATCGCCCACAGACCATCACACCGGGGAGTGGTTTGGCGCGCCAATGCTTAAATGGTGGCAATTGATTGACATATACCGGCTCGTCCGTCACCACCAAATAGGGCGTAATGATTTGCACCACAGGGCGTGCGGGATTCGCCCATTCAGATTCGCTTACCAGCGTGATCAACTGACCCAACTTGGAGCTACGCACTGGCGATTGATCACCCAATAAATTGACTAAAGTGGGTTTGCCATCTTTGTCGCGGCGAAAACCAATCTCAAGATCAAACGGGCAAAGCACTTCAAATAAACGGCTGTCATTGTCAAGCACGGCAGGGCAACGTGCCAAAGACTTAGCATGCATCCGTTCAGGTTTGATGGTTTTGACCCGTTTGGGTTCAAACCAAATGAGCTGGGCGCTGTCGGTGTCTAAAATCCAACCAACATCGGCAAAACGGGGGAGTGTGGGCATGTGAGCGCTGGGTTGTTCACCATGCATGGGGCATACATGAGCTTGAGCGGGGTCTGTATCGGTCATAAAAAATACTCCACATTTTTGGTTTCAATGACATTTGTTTGGATAGTATCAATTCTAAAAGTGGCAATATAGACCGACGGGGTGATTTCATTCGATGCGTCAAGTTAGGCTGGTGTGGTGACCAGCCCGTGTTGTCACCTTTGCCAAGGGAATGACCCTAAGACAGCTGAGCTTGAATGCTTGCTGTTGAGGTTCGCTGAGCCGTCAAAAAAACGTCCAACCGACGATGATAATCCATCAAATTATAACCAATCGCTTGTAGGTCGGCTGCGGTTGGATCAATCACCATCACCTTGAGACCAGCTTGACGCAGCTTAGCCACTTCGGCATCGACCACTTGGGTCATATACCGCCGGACTTGCCGTTCAATCCATGCTGGCGTCAAGGGCAAGGGGCGATCCAGATCATGTGAGGCCATTGGTGCCAGCACAATCACTTCATCAATCGCTTGGCCGAGCACAAAGTCTGCTGAGGTGGGCGACGCAATCCCACCATCGACATAACGCCGACCCTCAATCTGCACCGGTGGACACCATGCCGGCACGGCATAAGACGCACACACTGCATCGGCAATCGGTGGTGTGGGCGAGCCTGCTTTGCCAAGCGCCACACGCTCACCACTGTCTTGATCCACCGCCATCATCCATGTGTTGGGATGTTTGACCCACGTCCCATCGGGTACTGCATGGTTGATCAAACGCCGAAATCCACTCATATCGGCGCTGCCTTCTGGTAGTAAGCCTACGGCAGCCGAAAACCAAGACAGATTGGATGGTTGGCGGGATGTCAACCAATGCGGTGCAATCAGTTTGGCGCGTGGCAGCGGTGGAAAAATCCCGCCAGTATCGCGGTCGTGGTTCCACACACAATCCGGCGCAGTACCGAGTTGACTCGCCACCATCTGCGTGACTGGCACACCTGCACCGAGCAACGCCGCCAGCACAGCACCCACTGAGGTGCCAATCAGTAAGTCTGCCTCACGCGCATCCCAGCCCAGTTCACGTTCAAGGCTCTCAAGTGCGGCAATCGTCCATGCGCCACCAAGTACCCCACCACAGCCCAATACCAATGCACGACGTGGCTTATGCATGATTCACCTCCACAGGCGCTGCGGTCTGGAGATTAAAATCATGTGGGGCAAACTCACCGAGCACTTGCCGCATTTTCAGGGTACTCCACGGAAAGCCAATGCTATTGCGGCCATTTTTATCAATGTAATAGCTCGAACAACCACCAGTATTCCACACCGTGCGCTGCAAGGCGTGCTGCACTTGGTGGTTGTAGTCGGCTTGGATCGCACGGCGTGGCTCTAGGCGGGTCAGCTGTTGCTGCTGCATCAACTGTAGTGCCTGCATCACTTGATTGAGCTGCGCTTCAATCACGATAAACGCCGAGTTATGACCAATCGCCAAATTGGGGCCTAGCAACACAAACAAATTGGGAAAGCCATGCAGCGTCGTGCCTTTATAGGCTTGTGGCGAACCTTGCCAATGCTGCGCCATCGTGATGCCACCCACACCAGTCACCCGCTCGGCAATCGGTGGTTCGGATACATAAAACCCCGTCCCGAGCACGATCACATCGACGTCGGTACGGCTGCCCGATGCGGTGATGATGGTGTTGCCATCTATCTTGACAATCGGGTCAGTCACCAAACTGACATTGTCGGCACACAGCGCCGGATAATATTGATTGGACAACAAAATCCGCTTACAGCCGAGCGTGTAGTTGGGGGTGAGTTGTGCGCGTTTGACCGGATCTTTGACCGTCAAGCGCAGATGCAAACGCGCCAAATGCTCGACTTGTTTGAGCATGCTTGGATATTGAAAGCCTAGTCCAAAGCTCTCAAACCCACCGTACAGCATGCCGCGTAGTGCTTGTTTGGCAAATGGTAATTCGAGCAGCTTGTGGGCGAGTGGCGATAAGCTTTGATCTGGTTTGGGCAAAATCCACTGCGCCGAACGCTGATACACGGTCAAGTGAGATGCTTGTTGTTGTAGCTCAGGCACAAACTGAATCGCTGATGCACCGGTACCAATCACTGCAATCCGTTTGCCGGTCAGATCAGCAGCATGATCCCAACGCGCTGAGTGAAACAGCTCACCCCTAAACTCAGCCAAGCCGTCAATCTGTGGCAAAATCGGCTCATGCAAATAACCGGCACAAGAAATCACCGCACGCGCATGATAAGTCGCTTTGGGCGTAGTCACTTGCCAATAATGCCCATCTTCCTGCCACACGGCCGACAGCGCTTCTTCGCCAAAACGTAAAAACGGCTGGAGCTGGTATTGATCTACCACATCTTTGATATATGCCAAAATTTCAGGCTGTGCGGCAAATACACGTGACCAGTCGGATTTTTGTGCAAACGAATACGAATACAGCGCCGAGGGCACATCACATGCACAGGCCGGATAGGTGTTGTCACGCCACGTACCGCCGACCTCATCGGCTTTTTCAATCAACACCACATCGTGGCGGCCTTGCTCAAGCAGTTTGATCAGTGCGCCAAGGCCACTAAACCCTGCACCAATAATCAATACACCCACGCTGTTGACGTTGTGCATGCTCATCTTCCTCAAGATCATCATGCAGCACACCTTAAAAGAATGCAGCAATCCTCACGAGCGTTACAGATGCCAAAATGATGATCATTTTAGGCCAACGTGTGTTGGGGTTTGACCATATTGAGTCATCCAATCACTGATGCGCTGTTGTCGCCATGCGGCAAACTGACTGAGGCGTTGCCGTAACGGCGGATAAGTAGACGCGGTTTTTTCGAGGGCAAAAAACAGTGGTGGAAATGCCCATAAGCCATGTCGCACCGCCGGTTTGGGTAAACCAAGCCCATCGGCGATATCATCACCCACAAATAAACGCGTAATGCTGGCGTTGACCGTTTCAGTCCATTGGGCAATCGGATGGTGATCACCTAAGATTTGAGTGGGCAGATCATGCAGGGCTTGCGCAAGTGGACGCCCCAAGCTGTAGTCGAGCTTTTGTGTCGAGACATACGCATATAACCAACGCAGTGCGTCATGGGTGGACAGCGGCACTTGATCGGTTGCCACGCCAAGCCATGTACTGATTTGCTGCCATAAAGCCAAGATTCCGGCTTGTTCTTCATCCGACAGCGCAGCACCAAAGCCCCGATAACCCAGCAAAATCAACAACGAAAATTGCAGGTGTGTGGCGATCATATCGCTTTGATTGATCGGCTCGCCCCAATACACCGTATCCCACGTCGGGCGTAGGCCAGCACGCACACGCGCATGCAATTCACGCACCTGCACGCACATCCGCCATGTATGCCCGCCAATCTCTAGCGCATCAGGGCGGCTGACCGCTTGGATAAACTCATAGGTGCGATACAGGCGTGGCAGGGCTTGCTGCACCAGTTCGCCAGTGGCGAGTAGCGGTGTACTGAGTGCGGGAATGCTATAACCGGCCATCAAGGCCACATTGCGCAGTAGCCAGATCTGTAGCAATGGGTAGCGCCGGTAGGCTGCCGCCCCGATATTCACCAACTGATGATCCAGCGTTGGCAAATGCTGGCAAAGTTGCGTTTGTAGTCGCGTGTGTAGGTCATTGCTGGCAGGATGTTGCAAGACCGACAGCAACGATGGTCGCTCGGTCAGCAAATGATCGACATCGGGGTCAGCCGTTGCATAACCCGCTTCAATATGGCGTAGCGTCGGCACATGCAACACCGCCTCAGCGGGCAACACCCAGCGCCGCAAACGGCGTAGTGCAATCAACTCATGCGCTGCTGTCGGCCATTGACTACGACCATAGGCAAACTGAAAATCGCACGGGGCAATCGGTAGCGAGGCAAGCTTGTGCATACATCCACCCAAGTTAAATCAATCCAAGCCGCAGCATGGCAAAATGTGCGGTGCGGCTCAAGCAGACACAGGTGCATCATCGGCAAAGGCTAGACGCGCTTGGCGTGCAACCGCATCAAACCGTTGCAGCAGTTCGGCATGTGGTGCGGTACATTGACCGACCACCGTCACTGCCCACTCGACATACTCAAGTAGGCGTGCACGTGACCAATCATGCGGTGGCGCGTGCAACAAATCTTCTAGATTGGCAGTTTTATCAGCAATTTTGAGCCATTGTGCTTGGGCAGATAAATGCGGCATATGTTCGATTTGCTGTTGTTTACGCTGTGCTTTTTTGAGATTTTTATCATCCGTGACGCCAGCAACGAGGGCGGCGACTTCGGCACCAAACAGCTCATCAATCTGTGCAAGCGTGGTGTTGGTATCTTCAACGGTATCGTGTAGCGCTGCTGCTGCAAGTAGCGCCGCATCATCAATCCCTGCATCCGTCAAAATGCTCATCACATGGATCGGATGATTGATATAGGGCGTGCGCAAGCGATCTTTGCGCGCTTGTCCGGCGTGTTGGGTGGCTGCAAAACGTAGTGCGTGGATAGGGAGGTGCATTGTTGATCTAAAATAAAACTCAAGTGTTGATCAGTGTGCGTTGCCCCCGTATTTATGTCAATACAAAGGCTGACCGACCCTCATGATTGGGGTCGGCGTGATATTAGGGTCTGTTGACGTTTCAGCCGTGGTCGCGACATAGATGATTTTTTAGGCGAT
>CALFYA010000450.1 GCA_937952925.1 uncultured Moraxellaceae bacterium | reverse complement strand
TCACCACTCAGTGGTTTTTTGATGGTGCAGAACAATCTCAATACTTGGCATTTATCAACTGGCTGAGTGCCACGCCGCCAGAACTTGATGTCCCCATTAAAAGCATCACACACGGCACACCGCTGGCCACCAAAACCACAGCCACTATTGTGCAAGACTGCATCGACAAGCTCAAAAGCATCGGCCAATATTGGATTGATGAGCATGCCAAAATCACGGCAAAAATTGATCAAATCAAACAAGACAATAAGAGCGCAAAGGCTGACTCTCGGTTGGAAAATCTTGCTTACGTCAGGGCTCTAGAGCTTGAACTAAATCGCCATGAACAGGAGTATCTACTTAAGGAACTCGCGATGCGCACCTTTTTACCCAGCTATGGATTTCCCACCAATGTGGTGTCACTCAACACCTACAATATCGAGCAATTCAAGCACGAGCGCGGCCAAAAAGATGGTTCTATACAAAGCCGCGAAGACAATATTTTTATGTTTAAAGAGCTGCCATCACGCGGCATGGCGATTGCGCTCAAAGAGTACGCACCAAGCTCACAAGTGGTGATTGATGGTCGGGTTCATCGGGTCGCCGGAATCAGTCTAAATTGGCATCGCCCAACCGATAGCAACGCCAAAGAAGAGCAGAAATTTGATATTGCTTGGCGCTGTACCCACTGTGGAGCAAGTGGTGTTCAGGAGCATGCCTATAGCAGTGACACACTCCATTGCTCGAGCTGTCAGCAGCAAATTGAACCCTTTGAGAAAAAATTGGTTCTAAGACCCACTGGTTTTGTGACTGATTTTTTTGAACCCACAACCAATGATATCAACACACAATCGTATATTCGGATTGAGCAGCCGCGTATTCATGTCGATGGTGATATTGTGCATTTACCTACGCCGCAGTCTGGCTATATTCGATTTGGACATCAGGGCCATGTATTTCATCATAACTCTGGCGCTTACCAAAAGGGATTTGCTGTTTGTTTAGGCTGTGGGCGTGCCGAATCAATGCTAGCAAATGATGAAGCTCCTAAGCAGATCACCGATCCGCACCGTCCAGTCGGGGGGATCAAAGGCAGCCATAAAGCAAAAGACTGCACGGGATCTGTGAAACACAACATCCATCTTGGGTTTAGTATTCAAACGGACGTTCTTGAGCTCTATCTACGTAACCTTAATACAGGTTTATGGCTGTCGGACTCAGATGAGCATCGTATGATTGCTTTTACGTTGGCAGTCGCACTACGTGAGGTCGTTGCTGATTACCTTGGAATTGTCAGTACCGAGATGGGTGTCAGTACACGCTTAGACCGTGACACGGTCACTGGACAAGCACGCTCTGTGATTCAGTTGTTCGACCAAGCCAGTGGTGGTGCAGGATTTGTGTTGGCTGCGCTTGAGGAAATTCCAAAGTTTTTAAAAAAGATGGTTGGTAAATTGACCTGTCCTGCAAGCTGCGACAGTGTTTGCTCACACTGCTTGGCTGGACAAGATAGTCAAATTGAGCGCCATGAACTTGACCGTCGAGCCGCTTTTGCATGGATTGAGTCGAGTGGGCTAATGCAATCGTTATCATTACCTGATGCTTTAGCAAACATTCCTGCTATTCAGTACAGCGCGATTAGTGCTAAGCAATGGATTAATCAACAGATCCAAAGGGGAGCCACGGGGATCACTATATTTCTCCATGGTCAGCTCGATACATGGCAAGTAGATGCTATTGAGTTTCGTAACATGTTGCTCAATTGGAAAACACAACAGTCTCTCGATGTTGCTGTTGTTATCCCAGAGAATATGGTTATCCCCGATGAGATTGCTCTCGCCTTACAGCCTTTGGCTCAGCTTAAAGTAGGCTTTTCAACGGCAACACTTCACAGCACGGCACATCAACAGCTTGCGATTCAAATCCATAAACAAGATCAAACCGTATCCTTGTTTAGTGATGACCTGACCTGCCTACAGCCATCACCCTACTGGTTAGAACCCGAACCTAATCGTCAAGTTGTCTGGGCTTATTCATCCGCTGTTGCCCCAGTCTCCCTGACACCTATTGCTGTTGAGCAATGGCAAAATCCTTTAGTTCCGGTGGGGTCGTCAGTGATTGAAATTGGGAGTGAGGTGGATGGTTATCTATCCAACTGGGCTGGCAAGCTCCAAAATTTATTGGAACAAAAGTGCCGAATTTTTTCTGAACAAATTCAGCAGGATTATGCTATTTCAATTGAGTACACCGACCGTTATCTAAAATCACCGTGGAGCAATTTACTACTCACTGAATTGCTGAGTATGTTTAGAAACAGCGAACTTCAACAAATCACCATAAATATGCTGGACTTTAACAGTAGCGAACGTCCTAGCAGAAAAATTGATCATGATTGGCCAGACTCTCAAGTCTTTGAGAACGTGCTCAAGCAGTTAATTTTAGAAGGCTTAGGATTGTTACCGTCTATCAAGCTTGAACAGTCCTTATCAGATCTACCACATGGTCGATCTTTGGTTATTGATTGGAAGTCCGGTAAAAAGACAAAGATCTTATTTGACCAAGGTATGGGGTACTGGAAGCCAAAAGGCAGTCAGCATGACACTGCATTTAACTTCACACATACTCCTCAAGATCAAATTGAGCACTTGATTCGTGTGTTTAATCAACTCAGTGTTGCGTCTGGAAGTTCTTGGCCAACCTATATGGTCATGACTCACGGATAGTCGCCTTACCCCCTTGGGTCGTTGGCTCAAGGGGCAGAGCAAACATGAATTGGGATACGGAAAGCGCAAAGAAGGTGATATTCCTTGCATCATATTACTAATTTTTCTTGAAAATCTATGTTTTACAAAGGAGATCAATCAGTAAGTGAAGCAGATCAAGCTGAGGTCAAAGCACGTCTAGCCGCTGGCAAAAGTGTGTTAGCACTGGCACGGGCGTTTAAGACCAGTCGGCAGACCATTATGCGGGTGAGGATGACCTAAGCTGCACGAGTTGATTTCAGCTCTTCGGCTCAAAAATTTGTTGTATGACACCAATCACTTGATCCGCCAATGCAGGCTGATGGAGTAGTGGAAACTCCTCCCGCAACTTATTGGAAATCTGACCATGCTCGCGCACTGCACGAATGATGCGATCTAGCGCATAGTCTGAGCCTTCAATCAACGCTTTCAGTGCCAGACGTGTTTGCCGAAGCTGCTGGATGGTTTGGGCTTCTTTCGGCATTTCCTCAGTCAAGGTGAGATAAATCACTTCCGCCAAATATTCGACTTGTTCGGTCAGATCAGGATGGCGCCACACGGCTAAGGTTTCCGTCTCAGCGTCAAACTCAAGGTTGCTTTTTATGCCATCGGCAAAGGTGTGCATTGCTCCAAAGCGATAACGACCGGCGACGTGTCGCATGATTGGCTTAGAGTAACTCTCAAGGACTTGATCATAATGCCGCCGCTGACGTGTACTGCGCGTGATGGTGGCAGATATTGGCAAAATCAGTGGCTTAGGCAATACACCGTCACGCCGTAATATGTCATTGATGAGAAAGCGGGATAAGCGACCATTACTGTCGACCATCGGATGGATGAGGACAAAACCAAACGATAACAAGGCCGCGCGCAGCACCGAAGATTGACCTTGGGTGTTTTTTTCACATACAGCCAACCCTGTCAACAAGGCATCGAGCAACTGCCAAGGCGGCGCAATATAATGCACAACCGGTGTGAAGTGCACCACTTCACCCACAAACACCGGTGATTGCCGCACACCATAGTGCAATGCTTGTGTACCCAAAATTTCGCGTTGTAATTCGACCAGACGCGACATCGACAAGGGCTGCTCGGCCTGTCCACAATGAAGCTCCATGACGGCTGCAAACCGACTGATCCGATCTAGTTGATCCCCTGCATGCTCAATCACAAAGCTGGCTTTGCTTTCTTTGTTGGTGAGCCAGACCGCGCTACGCATCAAAATGTCTTCGCCGTAAGTCTCCTGCATCGTATCAATGGCGGTTGCAACATCCAGTTGCACGGCTTGTTGCACCGCAGCAGAGTGATAAATCATCGGACAATAATCCGGCGTGCCCAGTAAATTATTGCGAATACGCCAGCGACTGTTTTTGATTGGTGTGGTGGCGGTCACATAGTCGG
>CALFYA010000449.1 GCA_937952925.1 uncultured Moraxellaceae bacterium | reverse complement strand
TCAGACTCTTCTAGCTTGGATAACATGCTGGAAATCTTGGTCGGTGGTGGCATGGATTTGTTCCGCGCACTGCGTATGCTGGTACCGCCAGCATGGCAAAACGTCGAAACCATGGATAGCGATCTGCGCGCATTCTATGAGTTTAACTCCAAGCACATGGAAGCATGGGATGGTCCTGCTGGCCTCGTGATCCAAGATGGTCGCCACGCGGTGTGTATGCTCGACCGTAACGGCTTGCGTCCGGCGCGTTGGGTCATCACCAAAAACGGCTATATCACCTTGGCGTCTGAGATTGGCGTGTGGGGCTATCAGCCTGAAGATGTGGTGTCCAAAGGTCGTGTCGGCCCTGGCCAAATCTTGGTGGTCGATACCCACACCGGCGAGTTGCTGCGTACTGCCGATATTGATCAGCGTTTGAAGTCGGCGCATCCGTACAAGCAATGGCTGCGTGACAATGCGATCCATATCCAAACCGAAGAAGCAATTGAAGAAGAGCTGCAAGGTCAAGGCTTGCGTGGTGATGCGCTGAAAGTTGCGCAAAAAATGTTCCATGTCACCTTTGAAGAGCGTGATCAGATCATTCGTCCGTTGGCGGAAAGTGGTCAAGAAGCCGTTGGCTCGATGGGCGATGACACCCCAATGGCGGTATTGTCCCGTCAAGTGCGCCATGTGGCGGATTTCTTCCGTCAGCAGTTTGCACAGGTGACCAACCCACCGATTGATCCATTGCGTGAAGCGATTGTGATGTCGCTGGAGACCTGTCTAGGTCGTGAGCAAAACGTGTTTGAGCAAGGCCCTGAGCATGCCGATCGTGTGATCATCTCAAGTCCTGTGCTGGCACCGAGCAAAATGGAGCAATTGCGCCGCATCGACCGTGCAGGCTATGGCATGCAGGTGATCGACCTCAATTATGATGAAGCCGAAGGTCTAGAAGCTGCACTGCGCCGGATTTGTGCTGAAGCGGCAGCTGCCGTCCAAGCCGGTCAAACCTTGTTGGTGTTGTCCGATAAAGCGCTGGTCAAAGGCAAACTGCCCGCCAACGCGATTTTGGCGACCGGTGCGGTGCATCACTCGCTGTCGGAAGCAGGTTTGCGTGCCGATGCCAACATCATCGTCGAAACCGGTCTTGCCCGTGATCCACACCATTTTGCAGTGTTGATTGGCTTTGGCGCGACTGCGGTGTATCCGTACCTTGCCTATGATGTGATCAATGACTTGGTCGAAAAAGGCGATCTGCTCGGCGATCCGCTGTACGCGCAATCCAGCTTCCGCAAAGGCATCGACAAAGGCTTGCTGAAAATCCTCTCCAAAATGGGGATTTCCACCATCGCCTCGTATCGTGCCGGTCAGTTGTTTGAAGCGATTGGCTTGTCGCATCACGTGGTTGATCTGTGCTTTAAAGGCGTGCCGAGCCGCATCGAAGGTGCAAGTTTTGTTGATCTGGAAAATGATCAGAAAAAACTGGCCGACACCGCATGGAAGAGCCGTCAGGCCATCGACCAAGGTGGTTTGCTCAAGTTTGTGTTTAACAAGGAATATCACGCCTTTAACCCTGATGTGATCAATGCCTTGCACAACGCAGTGCGCACCGGCGATTACAGCAAATATCAAGAATATGCGGATCTGGTCAACACCCGTCCGGTTGCCACCATCCGTGATTTGTTTGGCCTCAAAACCGACAACAGCATTGAGGTGAGCGACGTCGAATCGGTCGAAGACATTTTGCCGCGTTTTGACTCGGCTGGCATGTCGCTTGGTGCGTTGTCGCCCGAAGCGCATGAGTCGATTGCGATTGCCATGAACACCATCGGTGGTCGTTCCAACTCCGGTGAGGGCGGTGAAGATCCAGCCCGTTATGGCACCATCAAAAACTCCAAAATCAAACAAGTGGCTTCGGGTCGCTTTGGGGTGACACCTGCTTATTTGTCGTCTGCTGAAGTGTTGCAGATCAAAGTGGCGCAAGGTGCTAAACCCGGTGAGGGCGGTCAGTTACCGGGTGGTAAGGTCAACGGTCTGATTGCGCGTCTGCGTTACTCCGTCCCCGGTGTGACCCTGATTTCGCCACCCCCGCACCACGACATCTACTCGATTGAAGATTTGTCGCAGTTGATTTTTGACTTAAAGCAAGTCAATCCGAGCGCGATGGTGTCGGTCAAGCTGGTGGCTGAACCCGGTGTAGGCACAATTGCCGCCGGTGTCGCCAAAGCCTATGCCGACTTTATCACCATCTCCGGCTATGACGGTGGCACGGCAGCATCGCCCCTGTCGTCGATCCACTATGCTGGTTCGCCGTGGGAACTGGGTCTGTCGGAAGCGCATCAAGCCCTACGTGTCAATGATCTGCGTGGCAAAGTGCGCGTACAAACCGACGGTGGCTTGAAAACTGGTCTGGATGTGGTCAAGGCTGCGATCTTGGGTGCGGAAAGCTTTGGCTTTGGTTCGACCCCAATGATTGCGCTGGGCTGTAAATATCTGCGGATTTGTCACTTGAACAACTGCGCCACCGGTGTTGCCACTCAGCAAGACAAGCTGCGTGAAGAGCACTACATCGGCGAGCCAGAAATGCTGATCAACTTCTTCCGCTTTGTGGCAGAAGAAACCCGTCAGTGGATGGCAAAACTCGGCGTGCGTTCGATGAAAGAGTTGATCGGTCGTACCGATTTGCTGGCAGTGATCGACGGTGAAACCGACAAGCAACAGCACTTGGATCTGACCCCACTGCTCACCATCCATCCATCGGCAGAAGGCAAAGCCCAATACTGCGTGGAAGGCAAAAACGAGCCGCACGACAAAGGTTTGCTGGCGGAGCAAATGGTGGCCGACATGCTGCCTGCCATCGAAGGTCAAACCGGTGGCGTCTACAGCTACAACGTGTGCAACTGCGACCGCTCGATTGGTGCGCGTTTGTCGGGTGAAATTGCCAAACGTCATGGCAACCTCGGCATGAGCGATGCGCCGATCACCGTCGAGTTGAAGGGCACCGCCGGTCAATCCCTTGGCGTGTGGAACGCTGGTGGCTTGCACATCCGCTTGGAAGGCGACGCCAACGACTATGTGGGTAAAGGCATGGCCGGTGGTCAAGTCACCATCTA
>CALFYA010000448.1 GCA_937952925.1 uncultured Moraxellaceae bacterium | reverse complement strand
CTGCACGCCAACGCCGTTCACCCGCCACAATCTCATAGCGGCTGCCATCACCACCCAAGCGACGCACCACAATCGGCTGCATCACACCGTGTTTTTTGATCGATTCGGCCAAATCATTGAGCGCATCTTGTGCCATTTCACGGCGCGGTTGATACATGCCACGCTGCAAGCTGTCGAGCGGCAGCTCATCGAGCAAGACGCCCGTTGCTGCGTGCTGACTGGTACTCACCTCATCACGCGCTTGTTTGATTGATCCGAGCAAGGCATCCAAACCACGTCCTTGCGCCAATCCACGTTTACGCGTCATGCCGTTTTTCCTTTGCGCTTTTTACTTTGCCGAACCACTTCAGCCGCCAAACTCAAATAGGCCAACGCCCCGCGTGAGCCTTTTTCATAAAATAATACCGGCATGCCATGAGCAGGGGCTTCGGCCAGCCGCACATTACGCGGGATAATCGTTTCAAACACTTGCTCACCAAAATGGGTGATCAATTCACGCGACACATCATTGGCAAGGGTATTGCGCGGATCAAACAAGGTGCGCAGTACCCCACGCACATGTAAGGCAGGATTGAGGGTTTGCGCAATCCGGTCGATGGTGGCCGACAGATCTGCCAAGCCTTCAAGCGCGTAGTATTCGCATTGCATCGGGATAATCACCCCTGCGGCGGCACACAGCGCATTGACGGTGAGTAAGTTGAGGCTCGGTGCACAATCAATCACGATATAGTCATAACGACTGGCAATCCGTGAAATGGCGTCTTGCAAGATGTATTCGCGGCGGCCTTGCTCGACCAAGGTCAACTCAACGCCTGACAACTCACGGTTGGCACCAATCACCGCATAACCCGCTTCGGTTTTTTGGATCACTGCTTCAATGGGTGCATCCCCCAGCAGGATATCCGCCACACTGTACGGCAGTTGGGTTTTTTGTAGACCCGATCCCATGGTGGCATTGCCTTGTGGGTCGAGGTCGATCAACAGCACACGTTTTTTGAGGACAGCAAGCGAGGCTGCCAAATTGACGGCGGTGGTGGTTTTACCCACCCCACCCTTTTGATTGGCTATCGCCAGAATTTCGGTCATCTTCAGTGAGCGTCCATCGGCAGATCAAACAGGAGGATGCCAGATTATGGCAAGCGTTTTAACAAAATCACATGCCGCTCTTCTTGCAGATTCGGCACGTTGAGGGCAATCACCTGTTGACTAAAGCTTGGCAACTGCTCCATCTCATCAGTCGGCAAAATCGCTTTCATGGCTGCGAGCGTGCCGTGTTCAGTCAGATAATGCTGCGCATCACGGACAAAATCAGTCAAGGCTGCAAACGCACGGCTGGTCACCACATCAAACTTGCCCAAGGCGGCTTGTGCATCTTGGTCTTCCACCCGTACTTGCACCGCTTTGGCGTTGGGGACTTTCAGGTCAGCCGCTGCTTGCTTCAAAAACCGAATCTTTTTGCCGTTGGAGTCAAGCAGTACGCACTCACGCTCAGGCTGGCAAATCGCAATCACCATACCGGGTAAGCCGCCGCCGGTGCCCACATCAAGCAAGCGACCTGCGGGTAGGTGCGGCAAAATGGCGAGAGAATCGAGCAAATGGCGGATCAACATCTCTTTGGGATCACGAATGGCGGTTAAATTATAGGCTTTATTCCACAGTGCCAATTGATCTTGATAGGCCAACAAATGCAGTAAGGTTTGATCAGATAAATCAAGCTGCAACTGATCGACACCGCGTCGTAGTGCTGCAAATAAAGAATGTGTCATAACAAAAGCCCCACTCGATGATCCAACCAACGGATCATACGCAAGTGGGGCGCATCATAGCAGTGTTCCACCTATCGGGCTATGACGTTATCGCGTGCGTGTAGCGAGCACTGGCGCAGCCACATCAATCCCGAGCCAAGATTTGGGGGTATCGAGTAGCTCCACCTTTTGTAATACCGCTTGTGCAGGGACATTAATTGCCCAGACCTTAAAGCTACTGCCATCGATTGGATTTTGGACAGCCGCGCTAAAATCACTGTCTTGCCCAAACCACGGACGAAAGCCACCTTGCAAGGCGGTGTACTGGATACTGCCATCGGCATAGGTCAGCTTGAGGGTGTAATCACAGCCCGAATTGCGGCAGTACCACGGATACTTGGAAGTATTCGGGGTCATGTCGACGCGATCTTGCGCGTTGGTGGGATCGAAGGTTTTCAGCAAATTACCGTTGTGTGGGCGAATGATGGGATAAATCTGGGTGGCACCTGCTGTCCCTGCCTTACTCACACTCAACACAATGGTATAGACCAATACGTTTTTGTTGATGGGATAGTTTTGCTCTGCCCCATACAAGCCTTTGTTGCCATCCACACTCGGATCAAATGGCACCCAAGTTTGATCGATCGTGTCCCAACGCGCGTAGCCTTTGGGCATCGCAGGATTATTGAATATACGACCACCGCTATAGGATTTTTGCCCACTGGCATTGATGGTGGTCAACCCTTCAAAGTAACGCTGCATCTTGGCGACGTTGTAATCGGAGAAATGGGTATACAAATACCCTGCTTCTTGATCACCCGACCCCGACTGCATCGGATCTTGTTTGATACAACGACCAAGGCTGTCGAGCTGGCGTGGCGTGCCATTGTTGTAGGTGTGGTTTTGGCAGTTGTTGTAGCTTGATGCAGAAGGCTGCACGATGTTGTTGAGAAACACCCAATTTTTCAGATCATAACCGCGTGCCGATCCTCTCAAGCTGCCCCCTACATACGGATAACCACTTTGCGCATCGTAGGATTCACCGGCATGTGGTAAGCCAAACGCATGACCTTGTTCATGGATAAAAATACCCTTGTAGACATGATCACCTGTGCCGACATGCCCACCGCCCAAACCACCACCAGTGCCCACAAACTTACCCGTCGGATCGGCTTGCACCAATGGCGCGTAATATTGGTTGGCGGTACCACCATCGCCATTGGCTTGGCGAATTTGCCCCAGCACCGTCAGCACTGCACTCATGATGGCAAAGCCGTCTTTTTTCTCAGATGGCGTATTCACCTGATACGCCGCTTGGCCGTTGCGTGGCCCGACAATGACATACGGCCAGTCTATGCGCGCAATCGCGTGATTTCTGGCTTTGAGGGTTGAGATCGGCCACTTCGCCCAAGCCTCTTGCTGCGCTGCAAGTGGGGGGCTTTGACTTGATCGAGATCGGAAGAGCGTCGTGTAGGGAAAGAGTGTCTTCGCCTGTGTAGATCT
>CALFYA010000447.1 GCA_937952925.1 uncultured Moraxellaceae bacterium | reverse complement strand
GGGATGCCTATTTTTACCAGTTTTGTAAGAGGTTGCCTTAACTGACTGGCATTAGTATGATGGATGCGCTTTTTTTCTGAAGGATGCCTGATTCATGGCCACAATCCAAAAAGACCAAGTGGTATCGTTCCACTACACGTTGACCGATGAGCAAGGCAATGTCATCGACAAATCCGAAGGTACACCACTGGTCTATCTGCATGGTCACCACAACATTATTCCTGGTCTGGAAAATGCACTGGTAGGCAAAACTGTTGGCGAAAAACTGACCGTCAACGTTGCACCTGCTGATGGCTACGGCGAATACCAACCTGAATTGGTACAAGAAGTACCACGCCAAATGTTCCAAGGCGTCGACAACATCGAAGCGGGCATGCAGTTTCAAGCCCAAACTGATGATGGTATTCAAGTCGTGATCGTCAAAGACGTGACTGCTGATGCGGTGATTGTGGATGCAAACCACCCACTCGCTGGTCAAGCGCTGACGTTTGATGTTGAAATCGTTGAAATCCGTGCCGCAAGCAGCGAAGAGCTGGCGCATGGCCATGCACACGGCGTGGGTGGTCATCACCACTAAGCAGTGATTGCTGGTGTACTGATACCGCAGTCTTTGATTGCGGTATTATTTTTTGGGCTTGTCTTCATCCACCAAACGCAAATAGGGCTTGAGACGTGCCAGCGTGACGCGGCTAACCCCATCCACTTTGCAAAGCTCCTCAAAACTTTTAAATGCACCGTATTTGGTACGATACACCACAATCGCTTTGGCTTTGGCTGGGCCAATCCCATCAAGTTTGTGGGTCAGCTCTTGTTCGGTGGCAGTATTGATATTGACGGTTTCAAACGTGCTATCCGTTGGGGTATCGACAGCATGACTCAGACTCGGCACCCCCACGACCAGACAGCAGATCATTAAAAAACGATTAGCGGCTTGATAAAACATTGCAGGTACTCCTCATCCATGATCCATGGCTGTTATTAGAATATGAACAGGAGGTCTGCGTCATCTGTGTAAGACTCGTCATTTTTTACTAACGAGTCATGTTTGAGTTCACACTATGGCATATTTTGTCAATGTAGCGACCTAGCGTGTCAGTTGTCGACAAATTTCTACACCCGATCTGACCAATTCGGTTGGATCAGCCAAATCACCCGCATCACCCTGCCGACACAGGATGTTGAGGCCGTTTAAATGGCGCACCATGACAAACGATTCATACGGTTTGCCCAGCGGATCCATTTCGTTCAGCTCTTTGCCATAAATCACAAATCCATTTTGGACTTTTTCGATTTTGTCGATTACATCAAATCGAAAACCAGATGCCAATGCACCTGCTTCGGTCACGGTTTGACTGAACTGATCGGCTTGGCGGGGCAGCACTTCATTGAAGCGTTGGATATACAATGATCCGGTCGCATAACTGCCCTGACGCGGTGCCATGGTGATGTTTTTGAGCGTCCATGTGTCTTCGTTGAGACTGTAATCCATATACCAGCCCATGATGTCTGGTAACCGAAGGTGCTGTAATGGTTTATCGCCATCACGCGATGCACTTTCATTGGGTACACTCAGTGGTGGTGCAGCAGTGCTCATTTGACTGATGCCCAACAACACACTACCCCACAATGCGAATACGGCTGCTTTCACATCACTCTCCTTGATGTGTTGTTTAAAAAGCACTGAACGTGCTGTTGTTATGATGGATCAATCTTGATTGATCAGTGCTTTATAACCAGCAATATATTGAAAATCAAATCGCTCAGACCGATGGTGATCGGTCTAAACGATGAATGATTTAACTGTGACTGAGTTGGCGCAAAATTTGGAGCGGCGACTGCTGCCATAGAGGTCTAAGCGTGGGATATGCCACGAGCAGTGCCAAACCGATCAAACTGATGGGCGCAGCCAGCCACCACCATAGATGTAACTGCATCGGCAACTCAAAGCGCCATGCCAATACCAACCCGATGCCCTCAGCCACCACCACCGCTAGTATGCCCGCACTGCTGCCGAGCAAGACCATTTCACCGAGTAAGCGCTGGCGCAGCTGCACTTGTGAAATCCCCAAGGCTCGCAATAACGCCGCTTCGTTTTGGCGCTCATCGACCATCAAACGCAAGCTTGCCAACAGCACACACAGTCCCGCCAAACCAACCAATAAAGCCAGCAATCCCAAACCTTGCCCAAGCCAATTGAGCAACTGCCGGATCTCGGCCAAGATCGCATCCACATCAATCAACAAGGCCGTGGGAAATTGTTGGATCACTTGGGTCAATTGATCACGTTGCGCGGGTGCTACATAAAAACTGCCCAAATAGCTGCCCGCATTAGGATCAAGGGAGCCTTCGGAATAAATAAAGAAAAAGTTGGGGCGAAAATTATCCCAATCGACTGTGCGAATGCTGACCACTTTGGCGTCGAGCTTGCCTTCAGGCAACTGCATATTGAGCGTATCACCGAGCTGTATGCCCAAACGCGCTGCCACACCCTCTTCCACCGACACTTGATTGGGAGTGGTCAACGCTTGGCCTGCCAAAATCACATTATCTGCAGGTAAAGCGTTGCTCATGGTCAGGTTTAACTCACGCTTGAGACTATTGTCTTGTGCAGCCTCGCCGGTAAATGGCTGACCATTTTTGCCAGTCAGACGGCCTTTGACATTGGGATACAGGGGGCTATGCGGCCATGCTTGCCCTTTGAGGGTCTGCTCAAAGGCTTGCTTTTGATCAGGTGGTAAACCATACACAAATTGATTGGGTGTGCCGACCGGTAAACTCGCTTGCCAACGCTCAAGTAAATCTTGGCGTAGCAGCAATACCACGCCAACCAAACCAAGCCCCAATGCCAGTGATACGATTCGGACACTATTCATCAACGGTTGGCGACTGAGATGCTCCGTGGCAATGCCACGCTGTGCCAGAGTCCGCAGCACTACCCAGACACCCCCAAGTAATACCAATAGTAGTAAAGACACCCCAAGCAACAAGCTGAGGCTCAAGCCCCATTTGCCGGTTTGCAGCAGTACAAAAGCAAATAAACTGCCCCACGCAATCGCCACCACGCCCAGCGTTGACCATGAGGCCGGCTGTAACTCGGCACGCAGCACCCGTAGTGGCGACACCCCAAGCAAGCGCCAAAAGCTCGGCAATGCAAACCCCACCAACATGATCAGCGCAGTCAGCACCGCAGTGAGCCAAGGGCTAACCACATCCAGAGCAACGAGCGGCAACTCCAGTGCAGGTAACGCATGACTCAGCACTTGTAGCAATGCCACCGCGCCCAGCACGCCCAGCACCGCCCCGACCACTGATGCCAGCAGCCACACCCCCAACAACAACTGCGCATAAATGCTGATCAGTTGCCGCTGACTTGCGCCCAGACAACGCAGCAAGGCCAATTGATCCAACTGCTGATCGGTCATGCGCCTTGTCGATAACGACACCGCAATCCCACAGAGTAGCAAGGTCAAAATACTCGCCACTTGGGCATAGTCAGTGAGCAGATTGATCGGGCGCATCAGGCGGGTATTGCCTTCTTGTGCACTACGCAGACGCACCCCTTGCGGCAGTTTTTTCTCATACTGTGCAACAAATTGCTCTACCTGTTGCGGTGTACCGGCGAGCAACACCCGATAATCAACACGACTGCCCACTTGGATCGCTTGAGTGGCAGCGACATCTGCCCGATTCATCATGATGGTCGGTGAAAAGCCACTAATCCCCGTTTCACGATTGGGATCACGCTCCAGTGTAGCCGCGACCGTCAACGTGGTTTCACCAAGACTCAGTCGATCACCAAGCTTGAGCTGGAGTAATGCCAGTAAGCGAGGCTCTAGCCATACCGTGCCTTGTTGCGGCACGCCACTAGGCAGACTCGGCGCGGTACGCAGACTCCCGCGTAGCGGATAGCCCGTGTCTACCGCTTTGACATTGACCAAGGCAAACTGCTCATTGGCCTGTGCCATACTGGCAAACGACACCACCTCGGTGTGGCGCATCTGAGCTTGCTGCGCTCGGCTTTGCCATACATCAGGCAGCGGATCAGGCGCACTGACCACCACATCCGCCGCCAACAATTGACCGGCTTGTTGGGTGACCGCATCTTGTACCGTATCGGCAGCAAAACGTAGGGTGGTCGATGCAGTGACCGCCAAAATCAACGCCGCCAACAGCAGCCCCACGCCCCCACCCTTGAGATGCTGGCGTAACATCAAGGCAAAAATACTCACCGTGCCAACTCCTGCAATTGCCCATCGTGCAAATGCACATGACGAGCGCAGCGCGCAGCCAGATCGTTGTCGTGAGTCACCACCACCAACGTGGTGCCTTGCTCACGATTGATCTCAAACAGCAAATCTTCGATCTGAGTGGCGGTGTGCTCATCTAAGTTACCGGTTGGCTCGTCGGCAAACACCACTTGTGGGCGATGCACCAACGCACGCGCAATCGCCACACGTTGCTGCTCACCCCCTGAGAGTACACGGGGGGTCTGTGCCATCCGTGCGGCCAACCCCACTCGCTCCAGCAGTGCCTTGGCGCGTGCGGTGGCTTGGGCTTTATCGATGCCACCCGCAATGGTCAACGGCAATAGCACATTGTCGAGTGCCGACAAATGTGGCAACAATTGAAACGACTGAAACACAAAACCGACCAAATCACGGCGAACTTTGGCACGTTCGTCCTCATTCATTTGATGTAATGGTTGTCCACACAACCACAGCTCACCTTGCGTGGCTCGATCTAGGCCAGCGAGAATGCCGAGGGCAAAAATTGGGGGCTGATGGGTACGCAATGATTTTGCGTTTAGATCTGCACCAAAAATCGGGCTTAGAAATAAGCCCGATTTTTTTTCAAATGCTTTTGCACTAAACCGGTGGTGGGTCTGAGCTGGGTGTGTGGAATGCGGCATGGATGCATTCTACGGCTACCTCGGCGATGTCATTGCCCGCCCCTTCTATTTCTACCGCAATCTCTCCTTGGCTATTGCGGCGTATTGTTATCTTGCAGTTATTAGATGCTGGCTGTGAGCTAGCTTGTATCATGCTGACAATGTTGTCAATTTGAGGGTTTGGCATAGGTTAAGCGGCACTCCTTATCAGTGATTCAACAACGGGACGCATCTTGTCGTGATGGTCGGGGGTTGAAGCGTATAGCTGATAAATAGCCACAATCAACTTGGCTTTCTGTGTGTGCGACATCTGGCGTCGCGTTAGATGTAAAACAGACTCTAAAGTTTCAACAGATAATTCAAGTATTTGTAAGTCTAACGCTATTGATTCGTGTGTTTCAGATTTTGCAACTGGGTTGTCTAACGCTGTTTTTTGTGCAGCGTCGGGCATTGCTGTGCCAAATGGCTCACCAATCCCATCAGATAACCACGCGTGGTTGCAGCCTATAGAAGATGC
>CALFYA010000446.1 GCA_937952925.1 uncultured Moraxellaceae bacterium | reverse complement strand
GTCTTGGCATGCAGCTTGCTGTGATCGAATTTGCCCGCAACGTGGCAGGTCTGACAGAAGCGACTTCGACCGAGTTTAACCGCCGGACGAGTCAGCCTTTGATTGGCTTGATCACCGAGTGGATGGATGAACGTGGTGAGTTGCAGACCCGTAGCGATGCTTCCGATTTGGGTGGCACCATGCGTTTGGGTGCGCAAAAAGCCGAATTGGTGGCAGGGACGCGTGCGCAGAAGATCTATGGCCGTTATGAGATCATTGAGCGTCATCGTCATCGCTATGAGGTCAACAGCCGCTATATTCCCCAGCTTGAAGCAGCAGGGCTGACCATTTCTGGGTATTCGGTGGGTCAACACTTGGTGGAAATGGTCGAAATCCAAGATCATCCGTGGTATGTCGCGTGTCAATTCCACCCTGAATTCACCAGCTCACCTCGTGGCGGTCATCCGTTGTTTGCCAGCTTTGTTGAAGCAGCCTTGCTGCATGCAGCAACCACCCCATAATCCCAACATCGAACAATAGGACGCATGATGACTGAACTGACCCAAGCCCGCTCCATCATTGAGCTCGGTGATATCAAGATGGGCAACGACCTGCCATTTGTACTGTTTGGCGGGATGAATGTGCTCGAATCCAAAGATTTGGCCTTTGAGATTGCCGAAACCTATATCGACATCACCACTCGCTTGGGCATTCCCTATGTGTTTAAGGCGAGCTTTGACAAAGCCAATCGCTCAAGCCTGAACTCCTATCGTGGGCCTGGTATGGAGCAGGGTATTGAGTGGCTGCGTGAACTCAAAGCCAAATACAATGTCCCCATCATCACCGACGTACACGAGCCATACCAAGCGGCTCCTGTGGCTGAAGTCGCCGACATTATCCAGTTGCCTGCGTTTTTGAGCCGCCAGACCGACTTGGTGGAAGCAATGGCGAAAACCCAAGCCATTATCAACATCAAAAAAGCCCAGTTCCTTGCCCCACACGAAATGCGTCACATCCTGCACAAGTGCTTGGAAGCGGGCAACGACAAGCTGATTTTGTGTGAGCGTGGTTCGGCGTTTGGCTACAACAACCTTGTGGTCGATATGCTCGGCTTTGACACCATGAAAGCCATGAATGTGCCGGTGTTTTTTGATGTGACTCACGCGTTGCAACAACCCGGTGGTCGTGCGGATTCGGCGGGCGGTCGCCGTGCGCAAATCACCACCTTGGCGCGTGCTGGCATGTCGACCGGTTTGGCTGGTTTGTTCTTGGAAGCCCACCCTGATCCCGAAAAAGCCAAATGTGACGGTCCTTGCGCCCTGCGTTTGTCACAACTCGAACCGTTCTTGGCACAGCTCAAGCAGCTCGACACGCTGGTCAAAGGGTTTGACGTGCTCGATACGCACTAAAAAATCCAAACGCCCAGCGATTGCACTGGGCGTTTTTTGTTTTTGTTTTCAGTGTCGTGGTCTGACACTGGCCTGATCCCCTCATAGGAGCTTTCAATGAGCCAAATTACCGATATTCGCGCCCGTGAAATTCTGGATTCACGCGGCAACCCCACTATCGAAGCCGATGTGACATTGGCCTCTGGCGTAGTGGGTCGTGCCTGTGCACCAAGCGGCGCTTCTACCGGTTCACGCGAAGCCCTAGAGCTGCGTGATGGCGATAAAAGCCGTTATTTGGGCAAAGGCGTGCGTCAAGCCGTCGCCAACGTCAACAGCGACATCCGTGATTTACTGCTCGGCGTCAGTGCGCGTGAGCAAAAGCTGATCGACGACAAACTGATCAAACTCGACAACACCGACAACAAATCCAAGCTCGGCGCCAATGCGATGCTCGCCGTATCTTTGGCGGCAGCGCGTGCAGCAGCACAAGATCAAAAAATCCCCTTGTTCCAACACATCGCCAACTTGCGCGGTCAAAGCACCCTGACCATGCCAGTGCCGATGATGAACATCATCAACGGTGGCGCACACGCCGACAATACCGTTGATATCCAAGAGTTCATGATTGAGCCAGTGGGTTTCACCAGCTTTAGCGAAGCGCTGCGTGCCGGTACCGAAATTTTCCACAGCTTAAAAAGCGTGCTGAAAAAACAAGGTCTGAACACCGCGGTGGGTGATGAGGGCGGGTTTGCCCCCAACCTGCGCAGCAACGAAGAAGCGATCACCGTGATCCTGCAAGCCATCGAGCAAACTGGCTACAAAGCAGGCAGCGACATCATGTTGGCACTCGATTGCGCTTCCAGCGAGTTTTACAAAAACGGTCAATACGTCTTGGCAGGCGAAGGCAACAAAGCATTCACCAGCAATCAATTTGCTGATTATTTGGCGGGTCTGGCGCGTCAATATCCGATCATCTCGATTGAAGATGGTTTGGATGAGTCGGATTGGGATGGTTGGGCATACCTGACCAGCATTTTGGGCGACAAAATCCAGTTGGTGGGTGATGACCTGTTTGTGACCAATCCTGCGATTTTGCAAAAAGGCATTGATCAAAAAGTCGGTAACTCGATTTTGATCAAATTCAACCAAATCGGCACCTTGAGCGAAACGCTTGATGCGATTTACCTCGCCAAAGCCAACGGCTACACCACCGTGATTTCGCACCGTTCGGGCGAAACCGAAGATTCGACCATTGCCGATCTGGCGGTGGGCACCGCAGCAGGTCAAATCAAGACCGGTTCGCTGTGTCGTTCGGATCGTGTCGCCAAGTACAACCAACTCTTGCGCATCGAAGAGATGGTCGACGCGGTCTATCGTGGCCGTGCTGAGTTCAAAGGTCTGAACTAAGATGTTCTCCACCCTGTCTGGACGGATCCTCTTTGGGGTGGGGCTGATCGTGATCGCCCTGCTACAGTCAAAACTGTGGCTCGGCGAAAACGGTTATCAAGATTGGCAAGCGCTAAACGCACTGGTTGCCAAACAAGAAGCCGACAATGCGCAGCTCACCGAGCGCAATCGCATTTTACGCGCCGAGGTCAATGACCTCAAAGAAGGCTTAGAAGCGGTCGAAGAACATGCGCGCCTTGATTTGGGATTGATTAAGCCCAACGAAACTTTTGTGCAAATGAGCACAATGGGGGTTTTGCCGCCTGTGCCTGAGTCTACAACTCCCAATACCGACAACGCCGAACCCGAAGAACCATGATGCATACTCCCCGCTATTGGGCAGTGTTACCCGCCGCCGGCTCTGGCTCGCGTTTTGGTGGGGATACCCCCAAACAATACTTGATGCTTGGCTCGCAATTGGTGATTCAACACAGCATCAATCGGTTGTGTCGTCATGTGCCGCTTGCCGCCTGTGTGGTGTCGTTATCCGCTGCCGATGATTTTGCCCAGACCTTGCCGTATGACGTGCCAGAGCGCTTGCGCTTTGTGACTGGTGGGGTAGAGCGGATGGATTCGGTGCTGGCGGGCTTAGAAGCACTGAGCGCAGATGCTGCGCCTGACGATTGGGTGTTGGTGCATGATGTGGCACGCCCGTGTATCCATCCCGATACACTCAAAACACTGGTTGATCAGCTCAAAGATGATCCTGTCGGTGGATTGCTGGCTGTGCCGGTGCGCGACACACTCAAACGTGGCAAAAAAGGCGTGGTTGAAGTGACGGTGCCGCGTGATGGCTTGTGGCAATGCCAAACCCCGCAGATGTTTCGCTTTGGCCTGTTGCTAGACGCCTTACGCCAAGCCAAAGCCGATGGCGTGCTGGTCACCGATGAAGCCGCCGCGATGGAACGGATCGGGCATCGCATCCGCCTGATTGAAGGGCGTAGTGACAATATCAAGATTACTTATCCCGATGATTTAGCACTTGCACTGGCGATTATGCAGGGGCAATCTGCTGAGATCTAAAACAAGAGGATCAGCTCATGTTGCAAGGTGGATGTCTGTGTGGCGCGGTGCGCTATCAATATCATGGCGCATTGGGTGAGGTGATGGCCTGTCATTGCCTTGAGTGCCGTAAAGCGCAAGGTACGCCATTTGTCACCAATATGCCGATTGATGCCACGCAGTTTGAGCTGGTGTCTGGCGCAGATGCGCTCAAATCGTATGAGTCGAGCGCCGGCAAGCATCGGGTGTTTTGTGGCCACTGCGGTAGCCCGATCTATAGCCGCTTAGACAGTTTGCCCAATGTGATGCGTTTGCGTTTGGGGTCGGTGGAAACGCCACTGCCCGTCAAAGGCATTGATACCCATATTTTTGTGGAAGACAAAGCCAATTGGTGGCAGATCAATGACACCGCGCCGCAATATGCGCGTTGGAAAGTTTAATCCCACGCTAGCCCTCTGTTGTGCAAAGAGGGCGCTTGATAAGGCTGTTGTATGAATCCATTTGATTTGCGGATTGGTCAAGGTATTGATGTGCATGCCTTTGGTGAAGGGTCATTTGTCACCTTAGCTGGTGTGCAGATTCCGCATACGCATGGCTTGATTGCGCATTCAGATGGCGATGTGCTGTTGCATGCGTTGTCGGACGCGCTGCTTGGGGCGTTGGCGCTCGGTGATATTGGTCGGCATTTTCCAGATACCGATGCGGCCTACAAAGGTGCGGATAGTCGGGTGTTGCTGCGTCATGTGTATGCGCTGATTGAGCAAAAAGGCTATCGTTTGGTCAATGCTGATATTACCGTGGCGTGCGAACGCCCGAAGCTGGCGAAGTACAACGAACCGATGCGGCAAAATATTGCTGATGATTTGGGCGTGAGTCTGGATCAGGTGAGTGTCAAGGCCACCACTACTGAGAAGCTCGGTTTTACTGGGCGGCAAGAAGGGATTTTGGTGACGGCGGTGGTGTTGGTGGCGAAGGTTTAGAAGAATCTCGTCAGAGATCGCTATGACATCTAGACAGAGCATGATGGGATAGTTCACACTCGAAATCATTTAGACACTATCTGTAAAACGGATAGGCTAAATACCCAGTGAATTAATATGGTTCTATGATCAGGTTTCATCGCAGTCACTATGCATTTAGATTTGAGGTTTTGAAGTGGATTTGATTTTAAAAAACCCTTTTAGAGTCTTGGGGTTGCCTGCAACATCAACGTCTAGAGAAATCGCAAAGCGCATTTCAGATCTAGAGATGTTTGCTGAGCTTGGTAAAGTGAAGTCATACCCTTATGATTTTACAATGTTTGGCGATATAGACCGAAGTGTGGATTCAGTCAAAGATGCTGCCAGAAAAATAGAAAGTGCTGAAGGGCGTCTGCTATATTCGTTTTTTTGGTTTCGGTCAAGTGATAGTGTTGATGAGTTGGCATTAGATAGTTTGAATCAAAAAATGGTTGATGAGGCGATCAGTTTGTGGTCAAAGAAAATTGATAAAGCTGATTCGGAAAACTACACATGGCGTTTGAATAGAAGTGTTCTTCTTTTTTTACAATCTAATGTATCAGCCTCATTAGACATTTCTTATTTTGATC
>CALFYA010000445.1 GCA_937952925.1 uncultured Moraxellaceae bacterium | reverse complement strand
CCAGCAACCCGAAGGGACATGACGATTTTTTGCCGCTACTGCGTTGCATCTTGTTCACTTAGAGTGACTAAGTTTCACAAGCTGCGCCTTGTATCGTCTAAAAAATCGTCTATGTCGCAGCTACGGCTGAAACGTCAACAGACCCTAGTGAGCGCACCCGACTATCGCTGCGTACCAACATCGATTCGCCTTGCTCGCTAATACGGCCCGCGCCATCACTTTGATGGTTGGCTTGGATGGCTTGCTCCAGCATGGCAAGGCTAATCCCGCGTGCGGCCATCGCTGCTAGATTGGGCTGCACCTCAAAGGTACGCACATGACCACCCAGACTATTGACGTCGGCCACACCCACAATGGTACGCAGCTGTGGCCGAATCACCCGTTCGAGCAACTGGCGTTTTTCCATCAAGGACAAATTACCCTCGACGCTAAACATAAACATCTCACCGAGCGGTGTGGTCATCGGGGCAAGGCCACCACTCACCGTGGTGGGCAAATTGCCCAGCACACCACTCAGACGCTCACCCACCTGCTGACGCGCCCAATACGGATCAGTCCCTTCGGCAAAATCCAGCGTAATCACCGCGATGGCATATTTGGATTGCGAACGCAGCATGACTTGATGGGGGATGCCGAGTAAGTCTTGCTCTATCGGCAGCACCACCTGACTTTCCACCTCCTCAGGCGTCATGCCGGGTGCTTTCATGATGATTTGTACTTGGGTCATCGACACATCAGGAAAGGCATCAATTGGTAATTTTTCAAAGGAAAAGAAACCCGCCACACACAAGGTTAGTGCGGCAAGGAGCATCAACATGCGCTGTGACAATGCAAAAGCAATCGTTTGATTTAACATGCGGCCACTCCTTAGCGAGTCGCTGCAACGGGGGCTTGATCAGCACCCAAGCCATTGGCAATCGACTTGAGCGTCAATGCCCCTTGCACCACGATGGTTTGCCCTGCGTGCAGCGCAGTCCCCTGAATCAACTGGGTCTGCCCATCCATCGCGCGTGCCTGTACCGGTATGGCTTCAAATCCTTGAGCCAGTTGGATAAACACCACGTTTTGCTGCCCTTGACGTACCACTGCAGCGCTGGGCACACGCCACGCGGTAGCACTTGTTGCAGGCATACTGGTGCGTACCGTGGCGTGGATGTA
>CALFYA010000444.1 GCA_937952925.1 uncultured Moraxellaceae bacterium | reverse complement strand
GGGCATTGGCTGCCGCTGCTCAACAAAAAAGTATTGAGCTCAACGATTGCGTCATTGCAGTGTTATTTCGTGACGCCGATGGTACAGCTTCGGCAGGTCGTGGACAGTGGCAAGACAAATATGACTCGATGCAGGCAGGATTTGCCGCAGCCGATTTTAAATTTGGTGTGCCGATGTTGCCCAAGCCCAAATCTGAGGCATGGTTGCTGTGCGCCGTGAAGCCCAATCCATATCAGCACTGCGCCCAGCTTGAAGATGAATCAGGCAATGACCATGCAGCCAACCCACTCAAAGCTCAATTGTCTATTGCTCTAGACGGCCATGCAGGAACAGCAGATCTCAATGATCTAATCATCGATAGACGGGTTGATATACAAAGGATTGATATGCCATCGTTTAATCAATTTAAAGCGGATCTTTGCCACGTTGTGGCCTTAGCGATGGGAAGGTAGCCATGAACCGTAATCAACTGCAAGAGGGTCTACAACGTGCCTTTGAGCAGGAAAACCATCGGCTGGTGTTTTGGTACGATGCCGAACAAGCGTTTACGGATCAGCTGTCTTTGCTATCACTGGCCGATGTGCAAATCCTCAATATGGCACATCACTCTGCTTTGGGGGTCAAGCTCAAACTAGAGCGCGAAGATCAAACAGGGAAATATCTGTTGTATTTCCCCTTTGCCGAACCCGACATCGAGCAAGACTGGCTGCTGGATATTAAGCTGTATTCCAGATGCTTTTATGCAGATCGCTTCTCAATCATTTTCAATGAATTGGGATTGGAGCAACATAGCCTAAGAGAGCATCTTGCCAAACGAGATAAGTTTTTGGCGAGCAAAGCACGCCTCAGTGCATTACAGCGGTATATTCAGCCGCATATCGATGCTCAGGCGCTTGATTTGGCGATGATTGCCACCGTGTTGAAGGCGGAAAGTAGCGATCTCACGCACTTAATCTTTGCACTGGCTGAACACAGTGTTCAAGAGCATGTCGGACTAGAAGACAATCCAGCGGTGCTCGGTGAGCTTGAAAAATATGATCTCATGCCTGCACTACTGTATGCACTCCAGACCGAGCTGGGCTATCAGCCCATACCAGTGCAGCACCCAGACGAACCACCATTGAAGCTCGGCCAATTTTTGATTCGCTTGCTGATCACTGCCTTTTGTGAGCAGGTGGGTACAGTGCCAGATTGGGCACAAGCCTTGCGCTGGTCATCCGGTGGCTCAAGGACAATAGCCTTCTTATCGCGTTGGCGTGATAGTGCGCGGTACTATCCAACGTTTGATGTTATCTCTGCTCAAGTCGCTGCGGCGGTGCATCTCAGCACAAAAATCAGCACTTTTGAGCTGCAAGCGTTGACTGACGTAATGATTTTTGAAGTCGTCGAACAACACATCATTCTTGAGCTGGTGGATGCGATTCCACGCGCAGCAACGCATGAACTAGAGCACTTTTGTGCGGTGATCGCCACGCGCCGAGATGGTTATTGGGCATCCAAGCATAATGCAGACGACACACGTCGAAAGTTTCGAAATATTTACACAGCATTGCAGACTGCAATTGAGCTGTTTGATTTACGCGCCAAGCACCAGAGCGGCTTTCATTTTGTATCGTGTGCCGAGCTATACCAAGCCTATCAGCAAGATCTCTATCGGTTTGATACCGCCTATCGCCAATACTGTGCGGCATCGCGGCGGGCTAAAGTTGAAGTATTAAAACCCTTAGATCGTCAGGTTGGCGACTGCTATGCCTATTGGTATCTCGACAACCTTGCCAAAAACTGGGGCGATCGTCTGGAGTCCGAACAGCGTCTGCACGACTGGCGCTTGCCCAATGTGCCTAACCAACAGCATTTCTTCCAAAAACATGTTTGGCCATTATTATCTGCTCCACAAAAACGGCGTGTAGTAGTCATTATCAGCGATGCTTTTCGTTATGAAGCAGCCGTGGAGTTGTGTCACCGCATCAACGACAAACGCTATTGCGAAGCAACGCTCAGCTCTCAGCTTGGCGTGGTGCCAAGCTATACCACGCTTGGTATGGCAGCCTTGTTGCCACACCAAAGCCTAGAGTACAAGCCATCGGTGGTCGATGATGTGTTTGTCGATGGTCTATCGAGCAAAGGCACGGTGGCACGCAACAAAATCCTCTCCGCGCATGGTGGTTTGGCGGTGACCGCCGAAGAAGTCAAATCATGGTCGAGAGATGAGGGGCGTGAGATCCTCAAAGAGCAGCAGTTGGTGTATGTCTATCACAACATTATTGACGACCGCAGTGACAAGGGAGGAATATCTGAATCGGATACCTTTGAACATGTCGAAGCGGCCATTGATGATCTGACTGAATTGAGTCGCAAGATTTTGATGCACTTCAATACATCGACCGTGTTGATCACCGCAGATCACGGGTTTTTATTTCAGCAAAATAGTCTTGAGGATGCTGATCGCACAGCCATTGCCGAAAAACCCACCAACACGCTCAAATATAAAAAACGCTACGTCGTAGGGTTTGACCTACCCGATACACGAGAGGCGTGGAAAGGCTCCACCCAAGCAACCGCAGGCACTGTTTCTGCAACCGATTTTTGGATTCCAAAAGGTGCAAATCGATTCCACTTTGTGGGTGGTGCGCGTTTTGTACATGGTGGTGCGATGCCACAAGAAATCGTTGTTCCTGTCTTGACAGTCAAGCAGCTGCGAGGTGAAAAAGCGGAAAAACGAACCAAACGCAAAGTTGGGGTAATTTCAGCCAAATCTACGTTGCGTATCGTCAATCGCATCCAGAAAATCGAACTGATGCAAACAGAAGCGGTGAGTGAATTGGTCGTCCCAATCACGGTGACGGTTGCGATTTATGATGCAGATCAAAAAGTATCGAGTGAAGAAACCATAACATTTGATGGTGTGACTGATTCAATGACTGAGCGAGCGAAAGCGGTTCGAGTATCACTGATGGGTACAGGCTTTGATCGTAAAAAGGATTACTTTTTAGTGATTAAAGACAAAGATCTCAACACTGAAATCGAGCGTTATAAAGTCAGTATTGACCTCATGTTTACTGACGATTTGTTTTAAGACCATCCCCTATAGAGCGCAAAACCCATGCAATCGTTTCAAGATCAACCCCTTGATCAACTGCTCAATCAACATTTTGCAGGGCGAGTGGTTCGCAAAGACCTGACTAAACTGATTAAAGAGGGCGCCAACGTTCCAGTGTATGTCCTAGAGTACTTGCTGGGGATGTATTGTGCCTCCGATGATCCTGAAACGATTGAGCAAGGACTGCATCACGTCAAGACAGTTTTGGCTGAAAATTATGTTCGTCCAGACGAAGCTGAAAAGGTGAAGTCTTTGGTGCGTGAGCGAGGCAACTATAAGGTCATCGATCGCGTTACGGTCAAGCTCAATGAGCGTAAAGACAAATATGAGGCTTCATTTAGCAATTTGGGCATTAAAGACGCTGAGATTTCTGCCGCGATCGTCAAAGAATACGAAAAGCTCTTAGTCGGTGGTATTTGGGTGATTGCCACGCTGAGCTATTACTATGATGAAGGGCAAAGTAGCTCGCCATTTAGTGTGACTCTGCTCAAACCGATCCAGATGCCCAATATGAATATGGCTGAGTTGTTTGCAGGGCGAGCGGCGCTCACAACGGATCAATGGCGTGAGTGTTTAATTCGCTCGATTGGGATGGAACCCACTGCACTGAGCGTAGACGTGCAGTGGCACATGCTGGCACGGATGATTCCGTTTGTAGAAAACAACTACAACGTCTGTGAGCTTGGGCCACGTGGTACTGGCAAGAGCCATATCTACAAAGAGTGTTCACCCAATAGCATTTTAGTCTCTGGTGGACAAACCACTGTCGCCAATCTGTTTTACAACATGAGCTCACGTCGTATAGGCCTAGTTGGACTGTGGGATCTCGTGGCGTTTGATGAGGTGGCAGGCATTTCGTTTAAAGACAAAGACGGTGTGCAGATCATGAAGGACTACATGGCTTCAGGTTCTTTTGCACGTGGTCGTGAGCAAATGGAGGCATCAGCCTCTATGGTGTTTGTTGGTAATATTAATCAAAGCGTTGAATCATTGGTAAAAACGAGCCACCTACTCGCACCGTTTCCCGATGTGATGATCGACTCAGCTTTTTTTGATCGTTTCCATGCCTACATTCCTGGCTGGGAAATTCCAAAAATGCGCCCAGAGTTTTTTACCAACCAATATGGTTTGATCGTTGATTACCTTGCTGAGTTTTATCGTGAAATGCGCAAGCGTAGCTTTGCTGATGCCATCGACAGATACTTTAAGCTGGGCAATAACCTCAATCAGCGTGACGTGATCGCGGTGCGTAAAACGGTGTCGGGGCTATTAAAACTGCTGTTTCCACATGGCCAGTTCGACAAAGACGATGTACGCCAATGCCTTGAATATGCACTACAAGTTCGGCGTCGGATCAAAGAGCAATTGAAAAAAATTGGTGGAATGGAGTTTTATGATGTTCACTTCAGTTATATCGACAACAACTCACTTGAAGAGCATTTTGTGTCAGTGAAAGAGCAAGGTGGTGGTGGGCTAATCCCTGAAGGTCGAGGTAAAGCGGGTGTTTTGCATACGATTGGGATCAGCAGTAAGGGAATGCCTGCGGTCTATCGACTGGAGCTTCAAGTCACAAAAGGCTCTGGCAAACTAGCAACATCGGGGCTGTGGAATTCGAGTGCTGCCAAAGAGCAAGTAAAAATCGCATTTGATTACTTTAAAGCGAATGCATCCAGAATATGTGGCGGCAGTAAGGTCGCCGAACATGATTTCCATCTACACGCCGTGGAACTACAAAACACGGGAGCATGTGGTCATCTGGCGTTGGCGAGCTTGGTCGCGTTTGCTTCTGGGCTATTGGGTAGGCCGCTACAGAGTCAAATGGTAGTACTTGGGGATATGAGTTTGGGTGGTTCAATCACGCCAGTAGATAGCCTAGCAGAGTGTTTGCAAGTTGCTTTTGATGCGGGTGCCAAAAAAATTGCCCTACCCATGAGCAGTGCAATGGATATTCCCACTGTGCCAGCTGAGTTGTTTACCAAATTTCAAACCAGTTTTTACGCTGATCCAGTCGATGCTGTCTTTAAGGCTTTGGGGGTAGACTAGAGCCTTAGGATCTCAACCAGATACGCCGCTTCTCTTCAACTCAAACACCAGATTCAGTTATAGCTCG
>CALFYA010000443.1 GCA_937952925.1 uncultured Moraxellaceae bacterium | reverse complement strand
ATGAAATTGCCTTTGCTGGACGCTCCAATGCAGGCAAATCGAGTGCCATCAATGCGCTGACTGCGCAAAAACAGCTGGCGCGTGCCTCCAAAACGCCCGGCCGCACCCAAATGATCAACTTTTTTAGTGTGGGCGATGAAACCCGACGACTGGTCGATCTACCCGGTTATGGCTACGCGGCGGTGTCGGAGTCGATGAAACAAGTCTGGCAAAAAGAGCTAGAGCGGTATTTGATTGCGCGTAAAAGCCTCAAAGGGCTGATCTTGCTGATGGACATCCGCCATCCGCTCAAAGAATTTGACCAAATGATGCTGCAATGGGCGAAATCACGCGGCTTGTTTGTGCATGTGCTGCTGACCAAAGCCGACAAATTCAATCGTGGGCCCGCCAACACTGCGCTACTGGAGGTGCAAAAACATCTCAAAGCCGAAGGTTTGGAGTTTTCGATTCAATTGTTTTCGGCGCTCAAACGCCAAGGTTTGGAAGATTTGGCCTTGGTACTTGCCGAACGGCTGAATTATGGGCAAGGCGAACCCAACACCAACAACGCATAACCGACCGATCCGATGGATTCCCGCCGATGCGGGAATGGCATCGCACAGGGATTAGCGTTCTTCAGTTTCACGCAAGCGCATCAAGCCTTCTTGCACGGTAGTCACCACCAGTTCACCGTTTTGCCACATCCGCCCAAAGTTGAGGCCGCGGGCGTTGCTGGTCACGGTGGCGTCCATGTCGTACAGCAGCCAATCGTCGGCGCGGACTGGACGGTGGAAATAAATCACATGATCAAGACTGGCGGCCTGTAGATTGGGGGTCATAAAGCTAATGCCATGCGGCATCAATCCGGTGCCCATCAAGGCATAGTCGGAGGCAAACGCCACCATCGCTTGATGCAGCGCCGGATCATCGGGCATCTGTTTGTGGTGATCCGCCACGCGCATCCAATGGGCGCGTTTGGGTGCTTCAGGCTGTGGGGTGAATGGATTGGTCGGATTGATCGGACGCATTTCCACATGGCGCTCGCGCATAAAGTTGGTGCGGACGGTTTCGGGCAAATACGGCGCGATCAGTTTTTTGAGTTCTTGCTCGTTTTTGAGGTCATTGGCATGCGGATATTCAGGCATATCGGCTTGATAATTCAGGCCATCCTCGAGCGGCGCAAATGACACTAGCGCAGTAAAAATCACTTTACCATGTTGAATGGCGCGCACTTGCCGACTGACAAAACTTTTGCCATCGCGCAGTCGATCCACTTGATAAATAATCGGTGCAGCAATATCGCCGCCATGCAAAAAGTACGCATGCAGTGAATGTGCCGGACGATCGGTGGTATGTGCGGCAGCACGCAACGCTTGACCGAGCACTTGCCCGCCAAACACCCGCTTCCCGACAAAATTGCGACTTTGCCCGCGAAACAGATCTTCTTCTAGTTTTTCTAGCGTGAGGACGTCGATGAGTTCTTGGAGCAATGTCGACATGATACAACCCATTCACTTTTGAGGATGTTTCGATTCTAGCCAAGCCGTCGCCGAATGGCATAGCCCATCATGACTGCAAGGTCAGTGTTTATCACTGACAATTGCACAAAAATACGGCAAAGGCGAGCAAAAGCTATGCGGTGTCACAACCAACGGGCTTTTTTCAGCTTACGCCACAACAAAGTAGAGAGCAGCAGCATCACGGCAAGCGCCACAAAATAGCCATATTTCCAGTGCAACTCCGGCATGTTGTCAAAATTCATCCCATAAAAGCTCGCCATCATGGTCGGTACTGCCAAAATCGCCGCCCAAGAGGCCAAGCGTTTGACGATTTCGTTTTGCCCGACCCCGACCAAGGCCAAATAAGTGTCCATCGCCACTTGGAGCATTTCGCTTAAGCCTTGGATGGCATCTAGAGTGCGTAGCACATGGTCTTGGATATCGCGAAAATACGGCATCGCTGAGGCCGGAAAATAGTGCCAAGACTCGTCATTGCTGTGATAAATAAAGAAATTACAGATATCTTGTAGCGGCGTGATCGCCAGCCGAAAATGTACCAATTCGGCTTTGAGATCATACAGATGACGTAAGGTCTTTTTGCTAAATTGCTCAGAGAAAATCGAGCGTTCTTGCTCACGCAAATGCTCACCCAACTGCTCCGTGATGGGTAAAAAATTATCGACCACAAAATCAAAAATCGAGTAGCACACATAACCCGGCCCGAGGCGCATTTTTTCGGGATGTTGCTCACATTGGGCGCGCACGGTGCTGTAACTGAGCGACGGCCCTTGCCGCACGCTAATCACAAACCGCGCACCCAAGAAGATATACGTCGCGCCAAACACCACATCGGTATCAACGAGTTGAGCGGTACGCAGCACCAAAAACAGCGACTCAGGATAGCTGTCGATTTTGGCACGTTGATGCTGACGCATGGCGTCTTCGACCGCTAATTCGTGCAAGCCAAACTCATGCTGGACTTCACGCATCACCTCAATGGTCGGTTCATGCAAGCCAATCCAGACAAAAAAATCAGGATCTTCTTCCAAGGTTTCGCTGACATCCGCCAACGCAACCGAGGCGACTTTTTCGCCGGTGGAACGACGGTAGGCCACACAGTTGACGATGCCCAAGGTGGAGTTTTGCTCGCAGATTTGCTGCTGGTTTTCGGTGTTCATGCGTGCTGCCTGTGGGATGATGCTTGATTAATGATCAGATTTTGGAGGTTATTTGGTTAGTCCATCTAGGCGGTTTTTTGCACTCACATCTCCTTGTGCAGCAGCTTTTTGATACCATTGGATTGCAACGCGTTTATTTTTTGGAACACTTTCACCTAGCTCGTAGGCTAGACCGAGATTGTATTGTGCTAATGCATAATTTTGATCGGCAGCCTTGCGATACCACTCAGCCGCTAATGTATAGTTTCTGGGTACTCCAGACCCTGTCCGGTACAATAATCCGAGGTTATTTTGCGCATCTGCAACTCCCTGCTCGGCAGCTTGTTGATACCAAAATGCTGCTGCTTCGAAATCTTGAGAAACACCTTGTCCATTGTTATACATCAAACCAAGATTAAACTGTGCATTTGCATTGCCTCGCTCGGCAGCTTTAATATACCATTGAGCTGCTTGGCTGTAACTCTTATCAACTCCCTTGCCATCTAAATATAAACGACCCAGTTTAAGCTGGGCATCCACGTCACCTTGTTCAGCAGCTTTATGATACCATTCAGCAGCTTGAGTGTGGTTTTTCTCAACACCTTGTCCTGTACTATACATTAGACCGATATTATATTGCGCAACTGCAAGCCCCTGATCTGCTGCGTAACGATACCATTTTGCTGCTTCAGCATAATTTTGTGGTACACCTTTACCTATATCATATGAAACTCCCAGATTATATTGAGCTTTTTTTTCACCTTGCTCTGCTGCTTTCCGCCACCACTCTGCGGCTTTTTCGTAGTCTTGGGAAACGCCCGATCCGTCTGAATACGCATTTCCCAAATTATATTGAGCTTCAACAACGCCTTGATCTGCTGCTTTACGATACCATGCCAGTGCCTCAGCAGCATTTCTTGTTACACCACGCCCTTGGTAATACATCAATCCAGCATTAAACTGCGCATTGGCTTTTCCCTGCTCTGCAGCTTTAAGAAACCACTCAAGTGCTTGAGCATCACTTTTAATAACTCCATTGCCTTCAGCATATAAAATACCTAAATTGTACTGAGCTTCTGCATGACCTTGATCTGCCGCTTTCCGATACCATGCTGCTGCTTTGGTGCTATTTCTCGCTACACCACGCCTTTGGTCATACATCAACCCAGTATTAAACTGCGCATTGGCTTCTCCCTGCTCTGCAGCCTTAAGAAACCACTCAAGTGCTTGAGCATCACTTTTAACCACTCCTTCGCCTTCAGCGTATAAAATACCTAAGTTATACTGAGCTTTTGCTTCACCTTGATCTGCCGCCTTGCGATACCATGCTGCCGCTTGAGTGCTGTCTTTCGCTACTCCACGACCTTGGTGATACATTACGCCTAGGTTGTACTGAGCTTTTGAAAAGTCCTGACTTGCTGCTTTATGGTACAGTTCTGCAGCTACCGTATCGTCTTTGGCTGTCCCCTCTCCACGACCATACATTCTTCCCAGAAGATATTGCGCTTCTGCATCCCCCCGATCAGCAGCTTGTTTAAATGCTGCAAACGCTTGCTCATACTGCCCTTGCGCATATAAAGCCTCTGCCTTTGCAAGCATTTCATCCACAGGCGTCGCCCACACCGCCCCACACAGCAACAACGCCACCCCACCCATCCACCCTGCTTTCATCTATATCACCTGTTGTATATCAAGATTGATCCTGCGCCATCTTAGCCTGACCACCACCCACCACGCACTCAATCAGCGAATTTGTGATCATCCATCAGTATGAATTGGGCAACACTGCCATCGGAATGTTTAGCGGTTGTGGCATGATAGGCGCACTGTGAATAGTGTAAGTCCCGAGGCTTTCATGTCCAAGAAAAATGGTTTGAGTACTTGGTATCGCCGGATCTCTGGCTCCATACTCGACTTGATGGTCAGTCCCCATCTGATCGGTGATATTCCCACACCATTACACCAAGCGCCGACGCCAAATGCGGCCGATAACTCCGAACCAGCGGCGACCGATGTCAGCAGCGCCGCCCAAAACGAACGCCCCATTTGCTACGTCCTCCAACAATACTCCCGCAGCAATGTCTTGCTGATTGATGGTGAAGCACGCCGTCAATCACTGCATCAGCCGCTTGCCCCGATGGGCAGCTATCTGCTCAACGAAGATGCCTCGATCATCTTTTTGCATCACCGCAACACCAACACCTTCCAACAGCATCATCTGCATCCGCCACGCCTGATCCGCTTGATTGAGGCCTTGGCGCAAAATCCAGATTTGGATGTCGATCTGGTGCCTGTCACCGTGTTGTGGGGACGTGATCCCGACAAAGAAGACTCACTGTTTAAGCTCCTGATGGCTGAATCATGGCAAACGCCCAGCGCGTTTCGCCAAGTGCTGAATATTGGTGTGCATGGTCGCGAAACCTATGTACAGTTTCACTCGCCGGTCTCGCTACGCGGCCTGTGTGAGCAAGGCCATGAGCAGCAGCCCGGTTTATCGTCTGCGGCCTATGTGGTACGCAACCTGTCGGATTACCTTGCCCGCCAGCGTGAAGTGGTGCTCGGCCCTGACTTGTCGGATCGCCGTAATGTGGTCGATAGCCTGCTCGAATCCACCGGTATCCAACAAGCGATCCAAGCTGAAGTCATCCGCAGCAATCGCCTGCCCGACCAAATCCGCTATGAAGCGCGTGGCTATTTGGATGAAATCGCCTCGGATTACTCGCACTCGACCATCAAGTTTTTGGAGCGCAGCCTGACATGGTTGTGGACGCAGCTGTACGACGGCGTGGAAGTGCATCACTTCAACACAGTGCGTGAAGTGGCTGAAGATCACGAAGTGGTGTATGTGCCGTGTCACCGCAGTCATATCGACTATTTGCTGCTGTCGTTTGTGATTTATCGGCGTGGCTTGATGGTGCCGTATATTGCCGCAGGCGACAACCTCAACATGCCTGCGGTCGGCTCGATTTTGCGTGGCGGCGGTGCGTTTTTTATCCGTCGCTCATTCAAAGGCAACTTCCTGTATACCGCGGTCTTCAAAGAATATTTACACAGCATTTTGTCGCGTAGCACCCCGCTTGAATACTTTATTGAAGGTGGACGCTCACGGACAGGTCGCTTGCTGCCGCCCAAAACGGGCATGCTCGCCATGACCGTGCATAGCTATCTGCGCGGTTCAAGCAAACCGATTGCCTTTGTGCCCACTTACATCGGCTATGAGCGCTTGATGGAAGGCGGCACTTATGTGGGCGAGATGCAAGGCAAGCCCAAAGAAGCCGAGTCGATTTTTGGCTTGATCAAAGCGGCGCGTAAAATTGAGCGGATTTTTGGCAAGGTTCACGTTAGCTTTGGTGAACCGGTTTATCTCGATCCGATTCTACGCGCCCATGACGCTGATCAATTGCGTTTGACCCGTAATGATGAAGCCTTGCCCAAAGCTGCGGGCAACGCCATCAACGATGTCGCCAATCAGATCATGGAAAATATCAACCGTGCTGCGGTGATCAATCCAGTGTCGCTATTGTCGTTGGTGCTGCTGTCGACACCCAAGCACGCGCTGGATGAAGAAGTGTGTATCAAACAGCTCGACACCTACAAAGCACTCGCTGAATCGGCACGTTACGACGAACGGATTGAAGTCACAGCGCTGTCTGGTCGGGAAATTTTGGCCTATGGCCTCAAGCTCAAGCTGATCAAACGGGTGCATCATTTGCTTGGTGATATGATCAGTATTGCCGACAACCAAGGCGTGTTGCTCACCTACTTCCGCAACAACATCTTGCACTTGTTTATTGTGCCGTCGTTGATTGCATCCTTGATCAAACACAATGGTCGCATCAGCCGTGACGAGATCAGCCGCATCATCACCACCTTGTATCCGTTCCTCAAAGCTGAACTATTCCTCAAGTGGCGTGCTGAGCTGTTGGGCGATGTCCTTGAACGTGAAATCCAAGCCCTGATTGATGCCGGATTGGTGTTTGAAGATGGCGCAGATGTGCTGTATAGCCCCTCGCCCAATACCGAACAACACAATCAACTGTCGGTGTTGGCTGCACCGGTTCAGCAGAGCCTTGAGCGCTACTTTATGACCCTGACCTTGA
>CALFYA010000442.1 GCA_937952925.1 uncultured Moraxellaceae bacterium | reverse complement strand
ACTTAATTGGCGCATTTTTAAGTCTATACATAACGCAATTAATGCCCCTTTGACATAATAACTCACCACGCTATTAGGGGTGTTTTCGTCTTGCTTATAATATTTTGTCCACGCATCAAAACTAGATTCTGTAACGCTTTGCTTAAAACGGCCTAAAGTTTTAGTGTGACGCGTGATGGTTTGAGCTAACAAACCTAAATATTCTGTCACCGAAATTAGCCCTGCTCGCGCCAATAACAAGTCATCGTAATACGAGGTAAATCCTTCAAAAACCCATAATAATTCGGTATGACTTTCTTGATGCAAATTGGGTTCTATTAACACATCAGGCTGAATACGCTTGACCAACCACGAATGAAAATACTCATGGCTACACAAGCCCAAAAAGCGCCGATAATTGACACTCGGCTGGCGGCTTTCACCGACACGCGGCAAATCATCACGCGGCGTGATCAAGCTGGTACAGTCGAGATGCTCCAAACCACCATAACTATTGCCGGTTGCCATCACCATAAACAAATACTGACGAAACGGGGCTTCACCAAAAAAGTCGATTTGATACTGACAAATTTTTTGTAAATCTTGGCGTAAACGCAGCAAATCGGTCTGATGACGACCGGAGATCGCCACACGGTGAGTGATCCCGTGTACCTCAAACGATGTTTCACTCAATACCGCCACTTCAAACGGGTGGTCAATCAGATGCGCATAATGCGTCGAGACCAGCTCCATCACCTGTGCATCGGATTGCCCTGCACGCTGTGCCAAGGTGGTGGCAATCGGTAGCCCTGCAAACGCAGCGCCCATCTCAAGGGTCAGACCAATGACCTGATGCTCTTGTCCGGCCACCGCAAGACATACACATGCAGGATTGACATACACGCGCGTGTGATCCAGATATGCGCCGCGCACCGACAAATCATAGGCATACACCGCATAGCTGACGGTCACTTCAGTGGGTGCATCACAGGCAATCAACCATTGATTCTTACTGATTTTTTGGGTTGGAATGGCATGGGTCGTTTGGGCATTGATGGTCTTTACCTGCCCCACATGACGGGCAAATTCGCGAATCAAATAACTCCCAGGAATCCAAGTGGGTAACCAGAGTTGTTGCTGTGGCTGCGCCACAAAGGTCAGACTAACCTCAATCAAATGCTGTGCGTATTGCTCAAAATTCAAACGATACTGAATCATGCCATCCCACCTTGATACACCATTTTGGTGCAAATCCATCACCGTTTTACCTTGCATCGCCGTGCCATGAACAAGGAATTTAAAGGCAAAGTGTAGCCTTGTTTGCGCCGATCTGTGCCATTCTAAGCAGTGAATTTTGACGATTTTTTTCGGGCGCAGGCACGTTTAGCGGTTATCTTTTGATACAACATTGTCCGCAATTGGCAAAAATGTTGTCTGACAAGCCATTCTTTTTGCCAATCCATTTCATGCCATACTCGCCATATCCGAGTGTTTTTATCTGATTTCATCGGTGCAATTGATGCACCCATCCAATCAGCCACTACTGAGGATGTTGACCCCTGCGCTTTTATCCAAAGATCGCAACGGTCAGCATCTTAAATCCATGTAAAAAGCATGGTGGTGATGCAATCCTTTGTTTTTTAAATAGGACTGCAATCATGCAAAACTACCCTTCAAGCAGCTCGTCTGCGCATCGTATCGTCATTGTGGGCGGTGGTGCAGGCGGTTTGGAGCTAGCCACCCGTTTGGGCAATAGCTTAGGGAAAAGTCAGCAGGCACAAGTGATCTTGGTGGATGCCACCTTGACCCACATTTGGAAGCCGCTGTTGCACGAAGTGGCCGCAGGCACGATCAATTCGTTTGAAGACGAACTCAATTATTTTGCGCATGCCACGCAAAATCATTTTGAGTTTCATTTGGGCTTTATGACCAATATTGATCGTGAGGGTCAACGGATTATTTTAGCACCACTCACCAATGATCAAGGCGCAGAAATTGCGCCTGAGCGCAGCTTGTCGTATGACACCTTGGTGTTATCGATTGGCTCCACCTCCAATGATTTTGGGACAGCCGGTGCGCGTGACCACTGCATTTTCTTGGATTCGCGCCAACAAGCCGACCGCTTCCAAAAAGAATTTTTGAATTTGTATTTGCAAGCGCAAGCCCGCGCCCTCGAAAGCCCTGAACCACAAGGTCTGAACATCGCTATTATTGGTGCAGGAGCGACCGGTGTGGAGCTAGCGGCCGAATTGCATCATGCGGCGCATGAGTTTACCCGTTATGGTTTAACCAGCATTGACCCCCGCAAAGTCAATATCACCGTGATTGAAGCGGCTGATCGGGTACTGCCCGTGCTGCCGCCTGAAGTCTCGGCACGCGCTGAGCAACAATTGCGTGACTTTGGCATACGGGTACTCACCAATCATCGCGTGGTGGCCGTTCATCCTGACGCTGTTGAGTGTAGCGGTGACCTGATGATTCCGGCCAACATGAAGGTCTGGTCGGCAGGGATCAAAGCGCCTGATTTTCTCAAAGAGATTGCCGGACTTGAAACCAACCGCATCAATCAGTTGGTGGTCGGTGCAAC
>CALFYA010000441.1 GCA_937952925.1 uncultured Moraxellaceae bacterium | reverse complement strand
CAGTACCACCACTTGGCGCAGATCCTCTTTAAACTGATTAAACGACGGCATATCAATCCTTTGTATATCAATCTGTCTGTTGATGATGAGATCATTGATATCTGCTGTTGCTGCATGACCGTTTAGGGCAGTAGACAATTGAGCTTTAAGTGGGTTGGCTGCATGGTCGTTGCCTGATTCATGCTCTAACAGGGCGCAATGCTGGTACGGGTTCTGCTTCACAGCACACAGCAACCATGCTTCCGATTTGGGCTTGGGCAACATCGGCACACCCAGCTCAAAATTTGCTGCGGCAAAGCCTGCCTGCATCGAATCATATTTATCTTGCCACTGACCACGCCCTGCCGAAGCCGTGCCGTCGGCATCCCGAAACAACACTGCGATGACGTGATCGTTGACCTCAATACTTTTTTGTTGGGCAATGGCAGCCAATGCTCGCGCGTTTTCATAATAATATCGGGTTTCGGCGGGCTTCTTTTTGCCTCTTAATACCATCGATTTTGGCGCGGTGGGCTGCTTATGCTGGGCTAAGTAAGACTCGGATACATAGCCAACCAAACCCACCTCAAGATGCGACATCTCATAGCCCTGACATATCTCAACACACTGATCGACGATATACGCCATTGGCCCTGCCCGAAAGCCTGCGCGATCGCACGACGCAGCCGACGGCTCACAGATACCCAGATCACTCGATCCCTCACCGCTCAGCAGCACATACATCTCAATGCACCGCCTCGTTTTCGGTGGGCAGCTGGGCGATTTCTTTATAGAGCTGAATCAGATTGGTATCAATAAACGCCTCACCCGGCCCCATAAATTCAAGCTTTTTGGCCAGTGATGGAATATCAAACAGACGAATCGACCGTGTATATCCCTCTTGAGTTTTATACAGATAATGCACACCTGCTTTGGCGACGTCGTCTTCCATAAAGTTGAGAATCATTGGGCTATGCGTAGTCACAAGGATCTGGTCTGGTGACTTCACCAGATGATCGATCAGGTACTCGATCAGCTCTGGATTGATGCCGTTTTCGATTTCATCAAACAGCAAAAACGCATTGCCGATTTGCAGTTGCAACATAATCGCCATCAGGCGCAACAGGCCGTCATTGGCATGGCGTGCGGTGGAGCTTAGTTTTTTGTTGCCAAAACGCTCATGAATCTCCAGTTGTTTCCAGCCTGCGTTGAGTGATTTGGTGACTATCGAATCTAGCTGCGGATAGACCGTTTTGAGTTCTTCGGTCAGTTGATGTTTAACAGCTTCGCCCGCTTCATGGATATACGCCGAAAGCTTTTCACCACCCAAACCCAGCTTACCGCCAGCAAATCGTGCGCGGCTACGCAGCAGCTCTGGGCTGATCAGATCCAGCGAGCGAATGTTGAGGATGGCTTGCTTGAGGGGTTGCCACAATTCATGCTCTTTCAACACCGACAAGATCGAGCCTTGATATTTAAATACGATCTCGTGTCGCAGTGTGTCTAGGCTGTAGCCACCATCTTCGACCACCAGAATTTTTTCACCATTTTGCGTGATGGTTTCTTTGGTGCAACTCAGGGAACTGCGGTTAAAGCTACCCGACCACAGCACTTGCTGACCGTCTAGCGTCAGCGCGATTTTAAAGTCGATATTGCTTTTGCGAGTTAGCTTAGAGTTGAGGTCTGAGCTTTTCCAGTCACGGCTATCCAGCCAGCCGCTGATGTCGCCTACCATCAACTGCGAAATAAAGTCGAGGGCATGTAGCAAGGTGGATTTGCCTGCACCGTTTAAGCCGACCACGCAGTTGAATTCGGCCAGTTCAATCTTGAAGTCCACCAGTGACTTAAAATTGTCGATCCAGATGGATGTGATCATGCTCAGTCTCCACTGCCACCCGTCACGTCTTTGACATTCGCCAGCAAGTCGCCAAACTTGCCATAGTTGACCTTGACGCCGTCGTCGAGATCCAACGCGATGCGCATATCGGCATAGTGGCGTAGTTTTTCATCAAAGGCGCTGAGTTCGGCTTGTTTTTTGTGCAAGTCGCTGATGTCTTTTTCAAGGCGTTTGATTTCGGCTGCCGATTCACTGGCGTTTTTGTCTTCTTCCAGTTTGTTCAGGTGCGCAGACAGTTTGGCGGTGAGTGGGATGACATATTCTGTCCGCATCCGCGCCAGTGTGCTCTCGTTGTAGCGGTGCAGATAGACCAAGCATTCAAAGGCTTTTTCTTTGCCAGAGCTAAACAGCCAATAGATCGGACGTTTTTTGTAGGTTTTGAGGTGGTCTTTATAAAACTGGCTGGAGAGG
>CALFYA010000440.1 GCA_937952925.1 uncultured Moraxellaceae bacterium | reverse complement strand
TATATCGCCAATCAACTCGCTAAATCAGTCGAGTGATCAGGATGCAGGGCATCAGCTCGCGGACTTTGCATCCACTTGAGCATGGGCTGCCCAAGCACAGGCGTGACGTCACGCGCCTTCACCACATCACCACACTCCGAGCAGGTCATCACGGGTGTGAAGAAGTGCCCACAGGTTTGATGATGGAGCAGCACCGGTGTGCCATCGGCATCAGACAGCCATTTATCACCCCACGCCACAAGCGCGAGAACCACCGGATACAACTCTTTGCCCATATCGGTCAACCGATATTCATGGCGTAGCGGACGGGTTTGGTAGGGAACTTTATTCAAGATTCCAGCTTCTACCAGCTTTTTGAGGCGTACGGATAAAATGTGTCGCGGGATGCCCAGCTGTTGCTGAAAGACAGCAAAGCGGCGTATGGCCAAAAACGCATTCCGGAGAATTAAAATCGTCCAACGATCTCCAAGAATGGCTTGACTACGAGCCACTGAACACGGCATCTCCGACGCGGTGATAAAACGCGAGACCATAACACTCCAACGACAAAAAATGAATGTAACGTACTGTCACAATCTCATTGTACTCAGGAATGCTGGCAAAAAAAGACAGTTTTGCGACTTTGCTTGTCGGTTTTTGCCGATACTCCAGAAATTTATGTGATTATTATCACAATAATTAGACAAATCGGACAGAACGTTCATTAGCGTATTAAATATACATGTTTTAAAAATGCAAGCCCCAGCACTAATATTGGCGCAACAATTCAGATGAATTAAGCCACCAACACTCGTTTTTTCAAGTCATACATCAGCCGCTCAACCTCGGAGGACAACTCGACCAACAAGGCCTTAAGCTCGATCAGGCGTTGCTTTTGCGCCAGATCCACCAATTGACCAGCCAGAATCGACACGCGTGGATAACCAAAATTTTCTGATTCACCTTTAAGCTGATAGGCCAAATGGATCAATTGTTCGACATCGGCACGACGATATGCGGACTCAATCTCTAGTAGGCGTCTTGGTGCATTATTGATAAACAACTCCGCCAGCGCCCGCAGCTCATCATGGCTGCCATCCACCAACAACAAGGCCGCATCCAAATCAAAATAACGCTCGCTGCTGCGATGGACATCAACATCTCGCACCGCCTGTACCAAATGGATCGGCTGACTGAGTACCCGTTTGAGCTCTTGCTTGAGCGATTCAAACCGAATCGGTTTGGATAAATAGCCATCCATCCCTTGTGCTAAAAAGCGTTGTTGGTCACCGGGTAAGTTGTGGGCAGTCATGGCAATAATCGGCACACGAGGGCCTTGCTTTTCCATTTGTCGGATGATTTTGGTGGCCTCTACACCGCCCATCGTTGGCATTTGGATATCCATCAGCACCACATCAAAATGCTGCCGCTCAAATCGCTCAATCGCCTGTTGACCGTGTTCCGCCAATTCGACCCGATAACCGGCCTTATTCAAAAAGCTCATCACCAAACGCTGATTGATGGTGTTGTCCTCCACCAACAGCACGCTAAATTGCTCAGGACTCCCCCAATCCGACCGTGGTGTGGTGGTGGTCTGGGGATGAACCCATTGGTTTAGTGTCGCCAAACAAGGCTCGGTCGATAAAGGGGTCGGCCATACCGCATGTACATGTACATGCGGATGGGCTGTGATGTCAACGGGCTGATCAACACACCATACGCACTTGGGTTGCCCCAAATTTTCACTGTCGGCAATTTGTGTCACCAACCACACATCTCGTTCGGTTGGTTGAGGGTTGGCGAGCAGCACCAAATCAAGACTACGCTCATCTAGTGCTGCATCTAACAACTCAATCATGGCTTGACGCTCATCTTCGACCCACTGACAGGTCAAACCAATACTGTGTAAGCCCTGATTGATCATCTCGCGCCGTGCAACAGATGCACACACGCCCAACACTCGCCAAGTTTGCCATGACAAGGTCGAGGCAACGACTGGAAAAAACAGCTCCATGCACTCATCTGGCATACGTCCCACAGGCATGGCGTAGCCGCCAAGCAGACGTGTCAACCGCACCGCCATTTGTGCCAAGTAATCAGATAGATGTGTGGTACTACTGAATTGATCCACGCCATGACTGGTTGGCTCTAGCAACACTTTCAACTGTTGTGTTGCTGGTAGAAATGTGACCTGAATCTGTACATGCTCAAGTGCGGTCTGATGCATCCATGCCATCACCTGTAAGTTGAGCACCTGACAAACACGGTCGATATCTACACTCATCACGTTGGGCAAATCAGCAGCACAATGGATCGATACGTTGGCATGGATCTGCTGTTGTTGCTGCTCAGCCCATGCCTGCAACAGCTGCCGCACATCACATGCCTGATGTTGGATGAGTGTCTCACCGGCTTCGAGCTGCGCCAGCAACAGCACATCTTGGATCACCTGTCCCAATTGGGTCAGCGCGGTGGCTTGCGGTGGCAACGGTTGTGCTTGCAACTGTGTTTGTTGTAGCGGCTCTTTGAGGGCATGGTACATCTGTGTCAGCAGCGAGCTGGTCGATTGCTGATGTTGCTCAGCCGATTCTTTGGCAAATTTGAGGGCTTCTTCGTAGGCTTTGCGGGCGCTAATGTCCATCATGGTGCCGACCGCTCGCAGGGCTGTCCCATTGGCACGACGCTGTGTCACACGACCACGCGTCACCACCCAGACATAATGTCCGTCGTGATGGCGCATGCGCATTTCCATATCAAACAGTTCGCGCCGTCCTTTGATATTGGCGCGTAAGACTTGACCACAGCGGGCATAGTCATCGGGATGAATCAAATGATTCCACGATTCAAAATTGGGCTGCAAATCGGGCTGCGCATAGCCCAAGAGGGCGCACCATTCATCACTAAAATACACATGGTTATGCTCAAAATCCCAATCCCACAACCCCAAATTGGTGGTCTCGATGGCCAATCGGCAACGCTGCTGTGAGGTGGCTAGATCGGCACCGAGCTGCTCGCGTGAATCAAACAAATGTTGGAGTAAACTCGCCACTGCATGCAGTGGCTGATCTTTGGCGTCAAATGCGACACCGATTCGCTGTGCCAACACTTCGGCCAGCTTACTGATCCGGCGGATGGCTTGCTGTTGCTGGTCAGTCTGTTGCTTCAGCACATGATTGAGATGGCCAAGCTCAGAGGTACTCAAGGCCAAACTGCGCCGACTCAGCTCCAAATCACGCTCGTATTGCTGATAAGACTCATCGACTTGATGTAAAAAGCGCGGGAGTACATTGAGCAGTTGTTGGGTTTGTTCGTGTTTGTCGGGTTGGGTGGCAAGCGTTTGTAAATATTCCCAAAACGAGCTTGACGCCAATTCGACATGAGCACCGGCCATCAGACAGCACAGTTGTCGTTGTAATAAGGGGCTATAAATCATGATGCCTCCTGCATACCCCCAATCGGCCACCGCCCGATTGTCCTGCGGGTAATGATCTGTTCATCATCCATCCACATGTCACAATGCCTACCCCCAATCTGGCGATAGGTGTGATGATCAATCCTTGACATGAGTTCATCCTCAGATGATTGTCTGTGCAATCTCAATCAGTCGGGTGGCAATCGTGCCACAAAAATTCGTCCAACAATCCAACAAAAACCAACACCACTGCAATGGTTTTATGCTATCAGCAGAACATTTGTATCGACCTGTTGTCAATCAAAATCGTTGATTCTTTACAAAGATTCAAGTTTGCAACCTGCTGTTGTGCGTGGTTTTTTTAGTAAAAGTACACGATTAAATCGCCAGATGTATTTTTCATCACAAAAATCCTGATCTTGCTAAATTATATATTGCTATATATATTTCAATATATATCAAACAAGGAGGACGTTCGTCGTGATTTTTGCTTGTGTCAATACCAAAGGTGGCGTGGGTAAAACCACCACCGCTGTCCACCTCGCCACCATGTTGGCGCGTCAATCTCGCACCTTATTGATTGATGGCGATCCCCAAGCCAGCGCGGCCAGCTGGGCAGCATGGCGACGTGAAACCGACTACTCCCCCTCCCCGACCACCACCTGTTTGACCGGCAAGGCCATCTTGAGCGAAGGCAAACCGTTGTCCAAAGGTTTTGATTTTACCGTGGTGGACGCCGGTGGGCGCGATTCGGCAGGTTTGCGCTCGGCGCTACTGCTTGCACAGCGGGCGGTGATTCCGGTGGGGGCATCCAACTTGGATGCAGCGGCCATGACCGATTTGCTCGAAGTGGTGGAAATGGCGCGGGATTACAATCCAGAGCTAGATGTCCGCGTGCTACTGACACGTGTCGATCCGCGTACCAAAGATGCCAACGATATGCTGGCATTTTTGCAAGAACAACAACTCACCGTACTCCCCACTCGTGTGTGTGAGCGTGTGGCCTTTCGTCGTGCGATTGGCGAAGGGGCGATTGTGCAGGAGATTGGCCGTGATCAAGCCGCGATTCATGAGATGGAAGCGTTTTTTCGGGAGGTACAAGCATGAACATGCGTAAAAAGCCAGATACTCGTGCGTTTTCTGCACCCAAAGACCCCAGTGCTTTTTTGGATGGAGCGCTTGAAGTCCACGCACAGCGCACAGCAGCACCCGCCCCCTCACGCGCAGGCCAGCCCAAACTCACCAAAATTTTTAATTTATCACCTGAGCTGGTGCAAGC
>CALFYA010000439.1 GCA_937952925.1 uncultured Moraxellaceae bacterium | reverse complement strand
GGATTATCGAGCAGTTTTTGGATACGACCGATCACCGACATATTATCGGCAGCATAACTGATCGGAGCCGTCATCAGGGTTGCCGCACAGACGACAGGGGCAAGCAAACGGGATCGACCAAACATGATTTACTCCTTGTCACCACACCGGCAACGCAACAATATTTAGACCAAAGATGGGTATCTACGCTCAACTTGCATCTGATGAGTCATTAGTACATTGACCATTCAAAAAAAGAACGACGAATCAAAGTCAATCAGACCGCGATCATATGCCAAATTGTGGAGAACTGCCGTGCAGTTGTATCGGCCATCGTTTGCCCCCTTCACAGTATCTGCGAAAGCCTTGATAATCAGCCTTGACCATATTGATCCTAGATTGAGCAAATCGGATGCCTGCTTATCAGTTTGTAGCGATAGACGCCGAGGGCAAACAACAAAAAGGCGTGCTTGAAGGCGATTCAGCGCGGCAGATCCGTCAGCAACTGCGCGATAAAATTTTGACGCCGATTTCGGTCGAGCCTGTGGCGGAGACCAAAACCAGTGAAACAGGTAAGCGTTGGTTTCAAGCAGGCTTAAGTGCTTATGATTTGGCTTTGATGACCCGCCAGCTCTCAGTGCTGATGGCTGCGTCGATTCCACTAGAAGAAGCCTTGCGGGCAGTGTCACGGCAAAGCGAAAAGCGCCATGTGCAAAGCTTGTTGCTGTCGGTGCGCTCCAAAGTGCTCGAAGGGCATAGCTTGGCGCATAGCCTTAAACTCTCGGGTAGTTTTCCACCGTTGTATATTGCCACCATTGCGGCGGGTGAGCGTTCGGGGCATTTGGATTTGATTCTCAATCAATTGGCCGATTACACCGAAAACCGGTTTGCCATGCAGAAAAAAATCCAAGGCGCGATGATTTATCCGGTGCTGTTGATGCTGATGTCGTTTGGCATTGTGATGGGGCTGATGACCTTTGTGGTGCCCGATATCGTCAAAGTGTTTGAAGATAGCGATCAAGCCTTACCCATGCTCACCAAAGTGATGATGACGGCAAGTGCGGGAATTCGGCAATTTTGGCCATTGTTACTGCTGTTGATCGTTGGCGGCATCTTTTTATTTGTCCGCTCGATTCGCACCGACGCAGGACGTTATGCGTTTGATCGGGCAGTGCTCAAAATGCCATTGTTTGGCAAATTAAGCCGTGGCATCAATGCGTCACGATTTGCCAGTACACTCTCGATCTTGTCGCAATCGGGCGTGCCGTTGGTCGATGCGTTGCATATTGGGGCGGCTGTATCGGGCAATTGGTTGATCCGTGATGCGATTGTGGTGGCGGCCGAAAAAGTGACCGAAGGCGGTAACTTGTCGAGTCAACTCGAGCGTTCAGGTTATTTTCCCCCAATGATGGTACAAATGATTCGCAGTGGCGAAGCATCGGGCGAATTGGAGTCGATGCTGTCGCGTGCGGCGACCATGCAAGATCGTGAGGTGACCACCCTGATTGGGACGCTGTTGGCCTTATTGGAGCCTTTGATGTTGGTGTTTATGGCTGGCATTGTGTTGTTGATTGTGATGGCAGTGATGCTGCCCATCGTCAACATGAATAATCTGGTGGGTAGTTAATCAGTATGCTGTCTGTGGCATGCGAGTTTGAAGTGATGGATGTGATATGAATAATCGTGGAATGATACGCCGTGCACAGCAAGGCTTTACCCTGATCGAAGTGATGGTCGTGGTGGTGATTTTGGGTATTTTGGCGGCGTTGATTGTCCCCAATGTGCTCGGACAAGGCGACAAAGCACGGGTCGGAACCACTCAATCCACCTTAGCAACGGTCAGTAATGCACTTGATCTATACAAATTGGATAACCATAAATATCCAAGCACGCAAGAGGGGTTGGATGCCCTGATCAATAAACCTGCGAGTGCCAAAAATTGGATGGCCGGTGGCTATATCCGAGGGGGCATGCCCAAAGATGGTTGGGGCAATGATTTGCAATATGTCTCACCCGGTGCCAATGGCCGCGCTTACGATCTGTATTCGTTTGGTGCCGATGGCAAAGAAGGCGGTGAAGAAAACGATGCTGATCTGTTTTTAGAAAAATAATCACATCCAAATCAATCGCCCAAAGACCGCTTCGGCGGTCTTTTTCATTCAGATTGTGCACTGTATCGCAGATCAAATCGGGGGCGAGTGCTAGACTCAAATCGTCGAGATTCAAGGAAGACAATCATGGCAGTGATCAATGGAAATGCAACCAATCAAACCTTGTATGGCGGCAGCAGTGCCGACACCATCAGTGGTCTGGCGGGCGATGATGTGATTTATGCCGGTGCTGGCAATGATCTGATCATTGGTGGGATCGGCAATGATGAGTTGTGGGGGATGGAAGGCGCGGATACCTTTCAATTCTCCACAGGTGACGGCAATGATACCCTGTATACCTACGCCAATAACGATATTGGTGGAACCGACGTGGTGCAGTTTACCAATGTGGCCTCCAACACCGTCACCTTACGTCGCCGTGATTTAGACGTTGAGCTGAGCTATAGCGGTGGGGTGTTGACCTTTGGCAATCAAGGCATTCGCCAAGTGCAATTTACGGATACCACATGGCAGGTCAGCTATAACGCTGAGTCACGTCAAGATGTCGCCACTACCGGTATCCATACCATTGATAGCTTGATGACTGGCAGCACTTATTTTGCAGGGGATGGACAACGCCTGACCTTGAGTTTTGGCTTTCCAGACTATACCGGCAATGGTGAGTATGACAGTGGGGTCGCGGCAAATCTGCCACTACGCACTGCGAGTGCTGCATATCAAACCGCCGTGCGCCAGCAGCTCGCCCACATCTCAACCTTGATTCCGGTGGATTTCGTCGAAGTGACCAATCCGGTCGCAGCACGTTTGGCCGATATGGCGTTTGCGGGGATGTCAGGTTCATCGGTGCCTGCGGGTTTGGCCGGTTATGCCTTTTATCCGGGCGCATCAAATATCATTTTGCTCGACAATGCCAGCACCGATTACAGTGTGGGCGGGTCATTTTACGAAGTGCTCTTACACGAACTCGGCCACAAACTCGGCCTCAAACACACCTTTGAAGTAGAAGGTGCATTTCCAGCATTGGACGATGCGCTTGATAATTCGATTTATACCGTGATGTCGTATACCGGTGCAGCCGGTGGCGTCAATGCCACAACTTATTCGGTGCTGGATGTGCAGGCGCTACAGCATCTGTATGGCGCGAATCTATCCACTGCAACCGGCAACGACACCTATAGTTTTGACTACAGCAACAACGCCAAATTTTTACAAACCATTTGGGATGCGGGTGGCACGGATACCATTAGCCTAACCGGCAATGGCGTGACCTTTAGCCTCATGTCTGGCGTGATCAACAGTAATGCCAACGGTGTGGGCAGTATCTCGATTGCCTACAATGCAGTGATTGAAAATCTCACTGCAACCGCTGGCAATGATGTGATCATGGGCAATTTGGCCGACAATCATTTGCGGGGTCAAGCGGGTAACGACACCTTGATAGGTGCCGAAGGCAACGACCGTCTAGATGGCGGTGTCGGCGCCGACACCATGCAAGGCGGCGCCGGCAACGATACTTATGTGCGCAACAGCAATCTCGATGTGATCGTCGAGCTTGACGGTCAAGGCACAGATACAGTCGAAAGCTCACTGAGCTACACCTTGATCAATCATCTGGAGCATTTGACCCTGACCGGTGCACAAGTGGTGGTGGGGCGTGGTAATAGTCTCGACAACATCCTCACCGCCAACCATGCAGGCAATCAATTGTATGGCGTAGCTGGCAACGACACCCTGATCGGTGGCGCAGGGGCTGATCTACTCGACGGTGGTGTGGGTGCAGACACCATGCGCGGTGGTCTAGGCAACGATACCTATGTACGCAACTCCTCTGGTGATGTGATTGTCGAGTTGGCTGATCAAGGGATGGATACGGTGCTGAGCGGCTTGAGCATGATTTTGGGGGATCATCTTGAGAACCTGACGCTCACCGGCGGTATGACCGCCAACGCAACCGGCAACAGTTTAGCCAATACCTTGATGGGTAATGGTGCTGCCAACGTGCTTGACGGTAGAGCGGGCAACGATCTCCTCAATGGCGGCTTGGGCAACGATCGCTATGTGTTTAAGCGCGGTTATGGTCAAGATGTGGTGGTTGATCAAGATTTAACCGTTGGCAACCAAGACCAATTGAGCTTTGGCAGTTTGATTGATGCGGATCAATTGTGGTTGTCGCAAGTGGGCAATGATTTGCAGGTCAGTATTATTGGCACACTAGATCAGGTACGCGTACAGGGTTGGTATAGCTCATCGGCCAATCAGGTGGAGCAGTTGGTACTCAGCTCAGGAGCTGTACTGCTCAATAGCAATGTGCAACAGCTGGTTGATGCAATGGCAGGGTTGACCCCACCTGCATTGGGGCAGACGGAGCTTAGTGCAGCACAACATGCCCAGCTAGATGCTGTGATTGCAGCCAATTGGGTATAAGGTTAATTCTACGAGGGGCTGTTGACGTTTCAGTCGTGGTCGCGCCATAGACGATTTTTTAGACGATACAAGGCGCATCTTGTGCGGCTTAGTCATTCTAAGCGAGCAAGATGCAACGTAGTAGCGGCAAAAAATCGTCATGTCCCTTCGG
>CALFYA010000438.1 GCA_937952925.1 uncultured Moraxellaceae bacterium | reverse complement strand
CCGAACGGCGACGACGCAAACAAATCGAATTTAACACTGCGCATGGCATCACCCCGCGTAGTGCGGTGCGTCAAGTGGTGCGCGAGATTGATACGGGTGAAGTGGTCGAACCCGTCAATGACACCACACTGATCAAATCTGCGCCGATCAACATCGACGAGCATCTGCTGCGTGATCCCAATTTGCTCGCCAAGCATATCAAGCAGCTTGAGCAAGCCATGATCACCAAGGCACGTGAGCTGAAGTTTGAAGAGGCGGCGCGTCTACGCGATGAAGTCACACGCCTGAAAGCTCAACTGGTCAGTTGATTACTGATACCCAAGCGCTTGGATTTTGCTGCGCATCAGCGGGGAGTTGAGCAGCTCAATCAAGCGCGTGGCGTCTGCCGAATGCGGGCTAGCGTTTGGAATGGCAGCGCTAATGTGCGCGATATGATTGGGAAATGCGCGGTAGTGGGTCAGGCTTTCGCCAGCCACCAAGCTTTTGAGGGTCACGGCGCAATCGGCCTTTTGATGATAAGCCGTGCGCCAACTGTCAAGCGTGTTGTCGGTGTAGATGACTCGCACGGATTTGGCCAGCGTGGCAAGGTACGGCTGAATCGCCCGTGTTGACGGTGCTTGGGTTGGTGGCAATGCAAGCGTCACGTGTTGCATGGCTTTGAGGGTTTCGCCAATCGAGACACGCAAATTGACCCGATCTGAAGAACACCACAGCACAATCTGAGTCGAAACAATCGGGGTGATACTGCCTTTGAGTATCCACTGTTGATCTTCAAACCGATTGAGGGTGCCATCATTGTTGACAATCACCACATCAGTTTGTGCACGATTGGGGGAAGTGAGCATGCTAAAAATTTGGGGTGCGTTTCGCTCGCTAATCTGTAATTTGAGGTTGAGACGAGATTCAAGCTGCGGTTGTAACTTTAGAAATGCGGGTGCAAAACCAGCTTGTACAACGAGCTTAAGGGTTGTTGGATGTTGGGTTAAACCAATACTGCTTCCCCAGACGAGTACCAGCATCGTAGCTAGACCGAAAGGACGCACCCACTTGGACATGACAACACTCGTTCGCTCAGAATATTTGAGTTAAACTTTACAATGTTTTTGTAATTTTGTGTAAATTGAAATGATGAATTTTTTAAGGAGATGGGCGAATACCCATCTCCATATTCGATTAAGCGCTGAGTGCCGCCAACACCTCTGCCGAGAAATTGACGTTGGTATACACCTCTTGCACATCGTCTAAGTCTTCAAGCATATCAATCATCTTGATGATGCGCTCGGCCTGCTCGACATCGGTGATGTCGGCGTTGGTTGAGGGGTGCATGGTCACTTCGGCATTGTCGGATTTGAGGCCAGCTGCATTGAGCGCGTCTTGCACATCACCAAAGCTGTCTGGCGTGGTGACCACCACGATGCTATTGCCGTCATTTTCGACATCATCAGCACCTGCTTCAAGCGCCACGTCCATGATGCGATCTTCAAGACTGACATCATCAAAACGAATTTCGCCGCGTTTGCTAAACAAATACGACACGCTGCCGGTGGTGCCCAAGTTGCCGCCGTTTTTGCTAAAGGCATGACGCACTTCACCCACGGTACGGTTGACATTGTCGGTCATGGTTTCCACGATGACAGCGACGCCACCGACGCCATAGCCTTCATAGGTGATTTCAGACACGTTGTCTTGATCGCCACCGCCAGCGCCACGCTGAATTGCACGGTTGATGGTGTCGCGGGTCATGTTCACCGACAGGGCTTTTTCCACCACAGCACGCAAGCGCGGGTTCTTGGCTGGATCAGGATCACCTTGTTTGGCCGCACTGACCAACTCACGGATATATTTGGTAAATACTTTGCCTTTCACCGCATCTTGACGCGCTTTGCGGTGCTTGATGTTTGCCCATTTGGAATGTCCGGCCATGTCCGGTTCTCCTTGCTACAACCTGCTGGTGCGATGCGCACTCGAAAATGGGGCAAATCTTAGCATAGGCTAGGTGTGAGCGGACAGGGGACATGGTCGTTGGGGTGCATCAGCTAGCAAAGCCGCACAATGCGTTGCATCAGCGTTATGATGTCTAGATCATGTACATGAGATATTGAGATGAGTCGTCTCCTTAATCCCACCCAACAATTTTTACATCGCATTATAGAAGGAACAGACACACCCGCAGGTCGCACCTTTGATATGGTGTTGATTTTGGCTATTATTTTAAGCGTTTTGGTGGTCATGCTCGATAGTGTGGCGTCACTCAATCGGCAATATGGCAGTTATTTTTATATTGCAGAATGGGCATTTACCTTATTTTTTACCGTTGAATATGCGCTGCGCTTGTATAGCGCCCCCAATCCTCGCCAATACGCCACCAGTTTTTTTGGTGTGGTTGATTTGCTGTCCATTTTACCAGCGTACTTGAGCTTGATCTTTGGTGGCGTGCAGTATCTGCTGGTGGTGCGGTTTTTGCGCATTTTGCGGGTGTTTCGCGTATTTAAGTTGCTGCCTTATTTGCAACAAGCCGGTTTTTTGCTGGAAGCTTTGCGCGGTAGCCAACAAAAAATTGTGGTGTTTTTGGTGTCTATATTGGCGTTGGTGACGATCTTCGGCTCGATTTTGTATGTGGTTGAAGGGGCAGACAATGGCTTTACCAGTATTCCCAAAAGTATTTATTGGGCAGTGGTGACGCTGACGACAGTAGGATATGGGGATATGTCACCCAAAACGCCACTCGGACAAGCGATTGCGTCTGTGGTGATGATTGCAGGTTATGCGATTATTGCTGTCCCAACTGGGATTTTTACCGCAGAGCTTGCCCGTAGCATGCAACAGCACAAGACCAAAGCGGTGACATGCTCCAATTGTGGCAAGTTGCAGCATGCCTTGGATGCACAATACTGTGATCGCTGTGGCGCAGAATTGCTAGATTGACGCGACTTACCAGCGATATTTACCCCAGTTTTCGGGGTTTGCCCAGTATTTGGCATTCAGCCAATCGGGCACTTGTTTGTATTCCAAGATATTAAACTGCCAGAGCTGGCATTCGCCCAAGTCTTCGATCTGGCTAAAACCCAGTGCACGCAGCAACTGGAGTTGATTGGGATGCGCCAAGACCAACACCCGCCGCGCCAGCAAATCGCGTAGACGGGTGATGCTATGGGTCGCATTCTCATCGACCTGTTCAGGTAGCGCGAGCACCGCCAAATCATAACGGATACTAAACGGCAAATCATATAGCGCAGGCAGATCAATGGCCTGCCAAATCCCCACCTGCGCGGCAAGCCAGCGTGCGTCGGTGCAATCTGCGCCAATCAGCAGGCCATGCGCGATCGGCTTTTGTTGCGCGAGTCCCTGTACGAGGGGCAAAATATCCAGAGGCCACGAACCGGTCACAGATTGATCCTTTTGAGTGAGTAAAAGCACAGCATGGAATATCAAGGCATTTGCCACAAGATGCGGGCGCGTGTGGGCGATACCAGCGAAACCCTTGATGGTCGTTTGGCTGTGGACGTGGATTATAGTTTGGTGGTCGAGCCATTTGAATGCAACCTGACCCCACATCTACAAAAAACCATGCGTCTGGCGTGGACAGGCAAGATTTTTTGCTTGTCGTGTGGAGCCAAAACGCCCAAATCTTACTCGCAAGGGCATTGCTTTAAGTGCTTTAAGACCAAGGCGAGTTGCGATATGTGCATCATGAAGCCGGAAACGTGTCACCATCATTTGGGCACCTGCCGTGAGGAGTCGTTTGCGCAAGAAGTGTGCTTCAATCCGCATGTGGTGTATCTGGCCAATTCAAGTGCGCTCAAAGTCGGGATTACCCGTCATAGCCAAATGCCCACCCGTTGGCTCGATCAAGGTGCGACCCAAGCCTTACCGATTATCCAGACCGCTACACGGTTTTTGTCTGGGGTGGTGGAGCAGATGATCGCGCAGCGCATTGCCGATAAGACCGATTGGCGGGCAATGCTCAAAGGTGAGGCCGCACCGATTGATTTGCCGAGTTTGCGTGATGAGCTGTTGTTGCACTATGCCGATGATCTCAAACACTTGCAGCATGCCTATCCAGACCAGATTGGGGTGCTTGAGGGGCAGCATGTGCGTGAGTTTGCTTATCCGGTGATCGAGTATCCCAAGAAGGTGAGTGCGCATAATTTTGATAAAACCCCAGTGATTGAAGGGACGTTGCTGGGGATTAAGGGGCAGTATTTGATGTTGGATACCGGTGTGCTCAATTTACGCAAGTTTGGGGGGTATGAGTTGAGTGTGACGGTAGGGTAAAAGGTATTCTCAGCCCGTAAAGCGATTGCCGAGGAGCGTAAAAACGATGATGCCGGATAAAATCAAAGCCCGTTTGACCAAAAAGCGGCCTAGCACGTCGATCACCATTCGTATGCCTGTGGATGTGGTGGAGTCGATGAAAGAAATTGCGCCACTGCGTGGATTTTCAGGCTACCAAGCGTTGATGAAAGCCTATATCAGTGATGGGCTGCGCCGTGATGAAGCGCAGTATCTGTTTAGCGCGGAAGCTCGCTTGATTGAAGCACTTAAAAGGCGTGGCGTACCGGTTGAGATTTTGGAGGCTGCGGCGGTTGAATGTAAGATTTAGCTCATATGACACGTGAGTTACAATCTTTCAATTGGTAGAGCTTTGGTTTGATTTGCAAAGATCAATAGCTTGGCCAAGAGTCAACCCTAGTCCTCCATCGTTGGTATGTCCCCATGCTTTCGAAAAGCATAAAAGTGTCTTGTTAGCATTTGCTGTTCCACTACATAGCTCAATAGCCTGTCCAGCCGTTAAGCCAAACCCCTCACGGTCTTTACTACCCCAACTTCCTTCGTAACATTTAACAGGCTCAGGGGAAGCTGATGTGTTTTTGACTTCCCCAGCTTCTAAAGTGCTTGTGAGAAAAAATAACATGCATATCATCAAGGAAAATAAGTTTCGCATTAATAAACTCCTATGCTGACTTGATATTTTAACTGGCTTTTAGTAGACACTAGGATATTAACTATTACAAGCGATACGACTGATTGTATGTGCAAAAGAGTATGCCATTTTGTTTTTAATCCTCTGACCAGCAGCACCTCAAAAGAGATGCTGCCTCACCTGCTTAACCCAGCGTCACCAACCGTGCTTTAATCGTCCGGCCTTTCACCTTACCTGTGGTCAACCGCTTCAGTGCTTGCTTGGCGCTACCTTGCTCCACCGCCACATAAGACTGCATATCCATAATGGTGATTTTGCCAATCTTACCCGCAGGCAGGCCATGCTCACCGGTCAGCGCACCCAAAATATCACCAGCACGCAATTTGTCCTTACGGCCTGAACTGAGTGCAATGGTCATCATCGGGGCGGTCAGCGGTGTGGTTTTGCCCACCAGTTCACTGATCGGATAAAACACAAACGGCTGACCTTGGATGTCTTCAATCGCTGCCGCACGACGCGCTTCACGCGGTGCAATCAAGCTCACCGCCACACCGGTTGCACCGGCGCGACCTGTCCGCCCAATCCGGTGGATATGGGTTTCTGGCTCGCCGGTCAGCTCCACATTGATCACCAAATCAAGGCCAGCAATGTCTAAACCACGCGCAGCCACATCGGTTGCGACCAACACCGAGATGCTTTTGTTGGCAAACATGGTCACCACTTGATCACGATCTCGTTGATCCAGATCGCCATTGAGTGCTTGTGCCGAGATGCCTTTGCTGATCAGGTGCGTGGTCAGGTCTTGGCATTGCTGCTTGGTAAAGCAAAACGCCACACACGATTCAGGGCGATAGTGTTGCAAGACTTTGGTCACCATCTCAAAGCGTTGCTCAGGCGCAATTTCATAGCAGCGCTGCTCAATTTGCGTATCGCTGTGTTGCTCAGCCACGGTGATTTGTTGCGGCGCTTGCATAAATTGCTTGGCGAGGGTCTTGATGCCGTCTGGATAAGTGGCGGAAAACAGCAAGGTCTGCCGATCTGTGGGTGCTTGTTTGATAATCGCGCTAATACTGTCAAAAAAGCCCATATCCAGCATCCGGTCGGCTTCGTCGAGCACGATGCTATTGATGGCTGCGAGTGACAACGAGCCTTTATCCAAATGCTTTTGGATGCGTCCTGCGGTGCCAACGATAATGTGTGCGCCGTGTTCGAGTGATTCGATTTGTGGGTTCATCGCCACACCACCGCCGAGCACCAAGATTTTGATATTGCCAATCGCACGGGCAAGGCGGCGCAGCTCTTGCGCCACTTGATCGGCGAGTTCGCGGGTGGGGCAGAGGATTAAGCTTTGTGGGGCGAGGCTTTTGGGGTCAAGTTTTTGCAGCACGCCAAGCCCAAATGCCACAGTTTTGCCACTACCGGTTTTGGCTTGGGCAATCACATCCGCGCCCTTCAAAATGTGCGGTAGGCTGGCGGCTTGGATCGCGGTCATCTCGGCAAAGCCCATGCTGGAGAGGTTTTGCAGCATGTCGCGACCAAGCGAGAGGGTGTCAAATTGGGGGGCGCGGCTGGTGGATTGGGTCACGGTGGTGGTCTAGCAAAAGAATTGGGGGGTAGTGTAGCAGACAATCCCGATTGATCCCCTTGATCTCATCGCCATTCACCCTTACCTATGCTATACGCTAGCTGTTGCGTCACCACAAGGATTTCCCATGAATATTGCCACCTCAAGTGAAGACACTCAACACGCCCATCCGGTGGTGTATCTCAAAGACTATCAACCGCCGGTGTATGCGGTACATCAAGTCGATCTGGATATTTCGATTTTTGACCATGAAACCTTGGTATCTAGCCTCCTGAGCATGCAGCGTCAGCACGCTGGTGAGCTTATATTGCTCGGTCGTGATTTGGAGTTGCTAGAAATTCGCGTCGATGGTCAGGTGCTGCGCCCTGAGCAATACCATTTGACCAGCGAACAACTCACGGTGCTTGATGCACCAGATACCTGCATGGTGGAAACTCGCGTGCGGATTCACCCCGAAAGCAACACCCAGCTTGAAGGCTTGTATCAAGCGGGCAATTTGTTTGTCACCCAAAACGAGCCGGAAGGCTTTCGTAAAATCACTTTTTTCCCCGATCGTCCTGATGTCTTGAGTGTGTATACCACTCGCTTAGAAGCTGATCTGAAATATCCCACCTTGCTCGCCAATGGCAATTTGCTGGAAAAAGGCGCAGCCGGTGCGGGGCGGCACTACACCATTTGGCAAGATCCCACCAAAAAGCCCAGCTATTTGTTTGCGTGTGTGGCCGGTGATTTGGCCGTGCTCAAAGACAGCTATACCACTAGCGAAGGCCGCGTGGTCAGCCTAGAGCTATACACCGAAAGCCGCGACATCGACAAATGCCATGTGGGCATGCAAGCCCTGAAAGACTCAATGCAATGGGATGAGGAGGTCTACGGTCGCCCGTATGATCTGGACAACTACATGATTGTGGCGGTCAGTCAGTTCAATATGGGCGCGATGGAAAACAAAGGCCTGAATATTTTTAATACCGCCTGTGTGCTGTCAGACCCGCAGACCACCACCGATCCGGCCAATTTTTATGTGAAATCCACTATTGCCCATGAGTATTTTCACAATTGGACGGGCAACCGCATCACCTGTCGTGATTGGTTTCAACTGTGCTTGAAAGAAGGCTTTACCGTTTTTCGTGATCAGTCGTTTTCAGAAACCCTGCAATCGGCTGCGGTACAACGCATTGATGATGTGTCCAGCCTAAAATCGGCGCAATTTGCCGAAGATGCAGGCCCCATGTCGCATCCACCGCGTCCTGATCATTTTGTGGAAATTAACAATTTCTACACCGCCACCGTCTACGACAAAGGCGCAGAAATTGTGCGGATGATCGCCACGCTACTTGGCAAAGAGAAGTTTCGTTTGGGGACAGATGAGTATTTCCGCCGTCACGATGGGCAAGCCGTCACGGTGGAAGATTTGCTCGATAGCCTCAGCGATGGTTCGGGCGTGGATGTGCGCAATTTCCTCACATGGTATAGCCAGCCCGCCACGCCGTGTGTGAGTGGTGCAGGCGTGTATGACGCAGCCGCGCAGACCTATACGCTTACGCTGACCCAAGCCACGCCCAAACGCGCCAAATATCCCGATCCTGTGCCGCTGCCGATTCCGGTCAGCACCGCGCTGTTTGATCGGGCTAGCGGGCAATTGCAGGCCGAGCGCGTGCTGATGCTGACCCAAGCCGAGCAGCAGTTTGTGTTTGAAGGCGTGACGTCGGCGCCAGTGGCATCGGTGCTGCGTGATTTTTCTGCGCCGGTGTTGCTGGATTTTGCCTACGACGATCACGATTTAGCGTTTTTGCTACAACACGAAACCAACGGCTTTAACCAATGGCAAGCGGCGCAGCAGTTGGTTGAGCGCGTATTGCTGCAAGGCCACGATGCACAGATCTACTTGGAGGCGATGGCGCAAACCTTGCCACACGTCGCGGCGACTGATCCGCTTTTGGCCTCGCGTTTGCTGGATGTGCCCAGTGAAAACTATATCGCCAGCCGGATTCATCAAGATTATGATCCTGATGTGGTGCATGAGCAGCGCGAAGCCTTGCTGAACGCCTTGGCGCACCGCTTACAAGATTATTGGCTGAGCGCCTATACCGAGCAGCCGATTGTGCCGTATGTGGATAGCAGCGAAGCGATGGGGCGGCGTGCATGGCGTAATGTGGTACTGTCGATGGCCTGTCGTGCTGGACTGACCGACGCGCTACGCTTGGCCAGCAGCCAGTACGATCAAGCAGTGTGTATGACTGAGCGTTTGGGTGCACTGCGTCAATTGGTGTGGCATGACGCACCCGATGCAGCAGAAAAACTCGCCGATTTTGCGGCGCGCTTTAGCGAAGAAGCGCTGGCGATGGATTTGTGGTTTAGTGTGCAGTCGGGCAATCCGGCAGCCACTGCTAGCGATATTCGCGCACTCACCGAACATGCGCGTTTTGATTGGGGCACGCCCAACCGGATTCGCGCAGTGACCAGTCATTTTGCGGGTAATCCGTTGGCGTTTTGGACAGTTGATGGTGTGCAGTTGTACGCCGATATTGCCAAACGCTTGGATGGACAAAACCCGATCTTAGGCTCGCGGATTTTACAGGCGTTGTCGCGTTGGTATACGCTCAAAGCGCCAATGCGTGCGCAAGCAGAGCAGATTTTGCGGGTGCTGCAAGGGCAGGTGTCGTCGAGTAGTGTGACCGAAACGCTGAGCAATTTGTTGAATGCAGGGCGGTAAGTGGGAGAGGGCTGGCGAGTGTCAGCCCTCAATAAAATCACGATATTCAGATTTTAAGCCAACAACATTAGGTTAAGAGATAGTTATAATACAGATTAATACCAAGAATACTCCATAAAAAACGTGAGGATAGCAGATTCTGAATGATCAGCAAAAGCCCAATACAACCAGAATCCAACTGTGATGAGAATGAAGAATGGACACCAAATCAATGCAAGCCAATCAATCTCTTCTACCAGTTTCATAACAATAAAACCAGACCAAGGCATAAGTGTAGCAATGATACCAAATAAGAAACCTTTGATATCAATCCTAACATCAGCCCATGTTACAAAAAGATCGAAGAACTCTTTTGATAAGGGAATGCGTACATCAAAGCCAATAGCTGGTGTTGTATCTACAGGCAATAGCATTACATGCATCAATGATAGAAGTTGTACAAACTTCACAACATTCTTGCTTGCTAATGGACTGTAAGATAAACCTACAGCCATTACAATACCAGTACCAATAGCTCCAAAAACAGTTAGAAGCCCAAGATAAATACAACCAATCATGAAGAACATTTTTCAGCACTCCGTTCTTAAGGCGACTCTTGTACTCTAGAGTTTGATAAAAAAGATATAGCTTAGACCTATAACTAATGCCATAGCAATTTCACGCTCAAAAATGTTGATTAGAATTTCCATTGTCTAGCCAACCTCATGATTAAAAAAAATCTTAACTTGAGTACAAGAAGAACACATTATATATGTTTTTCTTGTACTTGAAAGAGCCAGTGATGCTATTTTTTCATTATTATATCTTGCTGAGTTGCTTAAACAACTGCTCACGCGCCACCACAAAACCTTTAATCCCTGCATCAAGCAATTGCGACGACATCGGATCGGCATGATGTGCGTCCATAAACTGTGCTTGCGTCATAGCGGCTGGTCGATTTGCGATCTTACAGATACTGCTCGCATCCAATTGTGGCGCTAATGGATGTGTGCTTGCTGCCAGTTGATCAAGTAACGCAGGGGAGATGGTGAGCAAATCACAACCCGCCAAGGCTTCAATTTGTGCGGTACTGCGAAAGCTCGCACCCATCACCTCAGTGGCATAGCCATGTTGTTTGTAGTATTCAAAAATCTGCTTGACCGATTGCACGCCCATATCTTCCTCAGTCGGAATCGCATCACGGCCTTCATGTTTTTTCTGCCAATCCAAAATCCGACCTACAAACGGTGAAATCAAGGTCACACCCGCTTCAGCACAGGCTACGGCTTGATGCATGCCAAACAGCAAGGTCAAATTACAGTGGATGCCTTCTTGCTCAAGCACACGCGCAGCTTGGATACCTTCCCATGTGGCGGCAATCTTGATCAGCACCCGATCCGTTCCAACGCCAGCAGCCTGATACATCGCCATCAATTCACGCGCTTTGGCAATCGTACCCTCGGTATCGTAAGACAAACGAGCATCAACTTCGGTAGACACCCGCCCTGCAATCAGGGCAGAGATTTGCAGGCCAAGCGCCACGGTGAGCTGATCAATCACCCATTCCACGCGTTCAGTATTATTTAGCCTAAGCAAATGTGACTGCTGAATGTAGTCGGCAACCAACGCCCGATGCTCAGGCTGCAACACCGCAGCGGTAATCAAGGCGGGATTGGTCGTCGCATCTTGTGGACGTAGACGTGCAATCGCCGCCAAATCACCGGTATCAGCAACAATCGTGGTATAGCGACTCAGTTGTTGGAGGACATTGACAGACATTCATACACTCGCAAATCGTGATCTTCCTTGGTCTAACCACAAGATGCGGATGAATCTGACAAAAAGCAAGTTGCGGCAGTGTTGATTTTGCAACCAACTCACTGCAAAACCCGAAGAGAGTGCAACGCTTGCCCAGATTTTTGCTACACTTTGCCCCTTGCAGAATCAGGGGCAGGACGATGACATCGACTTCAGACGGCGAAGGCTGGCGTGGCAGTATCGAGCCGATTGCCGCAGTGCCACTTACACAAATTCGGGATCAAATTGACAGTGTAGATCGGCAAATCCACCAATTGCTCAATCAACGGGCGCGTTTGGCAGAGCAAGTGGCTCGCAGCAAAATGGCGACTGAAACCAATCCGTTGTTTTATCGGCCTGAACGCGAAGCACAGGTACTGCGCAACGTGATGGCACGCAATGAAGGCCCCTTATCGGATGAAACGGTGGCGCGTCTGTTTCGTGAGATCATGTCGGCGTGTTTAGCCCTTGAAGCACCGCAAACCATCGCATTTTTAGGCCCCCAAGGCACTTTTACCCAAGCCGCCGCCCTCAAGCATTTTGGGCATGCAGCGGTCAGCCGCCCGATGGCAACCATTGATGAAGTGTTCCGTGAAGTCGAAGCGGGTAGTGCGCATTATGGCGTGGTACCAGTCGAAAATTCCTCCGAAGGCGTAGTCAATCACACCCTTGATTGTTTTATTGGCTCAACGCTCAATGTGATTGGCGAAGTGGAGCTGCGGATTCACCACAATTTGCTGGTTGCACCGAGCACCCGTCAAGATTCAATTACTCGTATTTATTCACACCAGCAGTCCTTGGCGCAGTGCCGAAAATGGCTTGATGCGCACTATCCGCAGGCCGAGCGTGTGGCGGTGAGTAGCAATGCCGAAGCGGCGCGCCGGATCAAAAGCGAATGGCATTCAGCCGCGATTGCCGGTGAGATGGCGGCAGAGCAGTACGATTTGACCGTACTGCACCCCAACATTGAAGACAATCCCAACAACACCACGCGCTTTTTGGTGATTGGTCGTGAGCAGATTCCCCCAAGTGGTGATGACAAAACCTCACTACTGATTGCAGCACATGACCGTGCGGGTGCACTGCTGGATATCTTGGCACCGTTTGCCACGCATGGTATTTCGCTGACCAGTATCGAAACACGTCCGGCATTGCCAGACAAATGGGCGTATGTGTTTTTTATTGATCTCAAAGGCCATCAGGACGATGCCAACGTGGCACAAGCCTTGGCTGAGATCACCCCGCTTGTCAAAGAATTGCGCGTGTTGGGGTCTTACCCACGCGCTGTCTTATAATGAGAGAGCACACATGAGTCAACGTGAACGCGAAGCAGGGTTGGGCGCGCCTGCTTTATTGCCCGCCAACCAAGGGATTGCACGTTTAGCCCCGTATCAAACCGGCAAGCCAATTGATGAGCTCAAGCGTGAGCTGGGCTTGACCGATATTGTCAAGCTCGCCAGTAATGAAAACCCACTCGGCTGCTCACCCAAAGTGACTGCCGCCATCCAAGCCGAACTTGCTGACGTTGGGCGCTATCCCGATGGCAATGGTTTTCATCTCAAAGACACCATTTGCCGCATGTTTGACGTGCAGATGAACCAAGTGACCTTGGGCAATGGCTCCAACGACATCCTTGAGATGGTGGCGCGTACCTTTATCTCACCGCAAAGCTCGGCGGTGTATAGCCAACATGCGTTTGCGGTATATCCGTTGGTGGTGCAAGCCATTGGTGCAACAGGGATTGAAGTCCCTGCCAAAGACTTTGGACATGATCTGCCCGCGATGGCGAAGGCCATCCGTGACAATACCCGTGTGGTGTTTTTGGCCAACCCCAACAACCCCACAGGGACATGGTTTGGAGAAGCTGACTTTGCCGATTTTATGGAAAAAGTCCCGTGCAACGTGTTGGTCGTGCTCGACGAAGCCTATGTCGAATACTTTCCCGAAGAGTTCGATAGCCTCAAGTTTTTGCGCAAACACAGCAACCTGTTGATCAGCCGTACCTTATCCAAAGCCTATGGTTTGGCGTCCTTGCGGGTCGGTTTTGCGTTGGCGAGTCCAGACGTGACCAATTTGCTCAATCGCGTGCGTCAACCGTTTAATGTCAATTCATTTGCACTGTCTGCTGCCAAAGCCGCGCTTGAAGATCAGGATTTTGTGACCCAAAGCCGTGAACTCAATCGTGCGGGTATGGCGCAACTTGAAGCGGGTTTGCGTGAGCTGCGTCTCGACTTTATCCCGTCGCATGGCAATTTTATCAGTGTACGAATTAACAAAGGCGGCTCGCGCGATGGGGTGAGCATTTTCAATGCGCTGTTGCAAAAAGGCGTGATTGTGCGTCCGGTCACCGCTTACGGCATGCCTGATTACATTCGTGTGTCGATTGGTTTGCCACAAGAAAACCAACGTTTCTTGGATGCCCTTGCCCAAGTGTTGGGGCTCGCACCCGATGAAGGTGCGTCATGAAAGCCGAGCCTGTGTTTGGCAAAGTCGCCTTTATTGGTCTGGGCTTGATCGGTTCAAGCCTTGCGCGGGTACTGCGTGCCAAAGGTTTGGCGGAGAGCATTGTGGCGAGCGCCCGTTCGCGGCGCACCCTTGAAGAAGCGCAGTTTTTGGGCGTGATTGATCAAGGCTATCGTGATCCTGTAGAAGCCGCCGATGGGGCTGATTTGATTGTCTTGGCAATGCCGGTCTGTGCCACACAGGCGGTCTTGACTGCGATTGCACCAGTGATTGGCGCACATACCATCATCACCGATGTGGGTAGCACCAAGGGCAATGTGGTTGCCGCAGCGCATGCGGTGTTTGGCGATGTGTTGCCCGCAGGGTTTGTGCCCGCGCATCCCATCGCAGGTGGTGAGAAAACTGGCGTGCATGCAGGCCATGCGGAGTTATTTGCCCATCACAAAGTGATTATCACCCCGTTGCCGAGCAGTGATCCTGCGGCTGTGGCAAAAGTCACCCAGATGTGGCGTGCAGCACAAGCTGATGTGCTGACCATGACCGTCGAGCGGCATGACGCTATTTTGGCGCAGACCAGTCATTTGCCGCATTTGCTGGCGTTTACCTTGGTGGAGCAGTTGGCAAGCCATAGCAATAATCTGGATATTTTCCGTTATGCTGCGGGCGGTCTACGCGACTTTACACGGATTGCGGCGAGTGATCCGATCATGTGGCATGACATATTTATGGCCAATCGTGAATCGGTACTTGCAGCAGTTGAAGCCTTTGAAGACCAGCTCAAACAGCTTAAACAACTGATCGTTGATCAACATTCTGAGCCATTGATTGGCATGTTGACCCGTGCGCAAGCTGCGCGTCAGCATTTTACCCACATGCTTGCCAAAACCCCTTATATGGAAACCACCACTGTGACCCAGCAATTTACTCTTGAAGCTGGCGGCCCATTGTCGGGCAGCCTGTCCATCCCTGGCGACAAATCGGTATCGCACCGCTCGATTATGTTTGGTGCGTTGGCAGAAGGGGTGACACACGTAACCGGCTTTTTGGAAGGGGAAGATGCGCTGGCGACCTTGCAGGCCTTCCGCGACATGGGCGTGGTGATCGAAGGGCCTAAAAACGGCGAAGTGACCATTCATGGTGTGGGGCTGCATGGCTTAAAGCCACCGGTGGGCGGTGCACCGCTGTATATGGGCAATTCAGGGACGAGTATGCGCTTGCTGTCGGGCATTTTGGCGGCGCAACAGTTTGATACGGTACTCACTGGCGATCCGTCGTTGACCAAGCGTCCGATGGAACGGATTGCCAAACCACTCCGCTTGATGGGTGCACAAATCCAAACCACCGGCGAGCGTGGTACGCCACCGGTGAGCATCAAAGGCAGTCAAGCGCTCAAGGGGATTCATTACGATTTGCCCATGGCCTCTGCGCAAGTCAAATCGGGCATTTTGTTGGCCGGTCTGTGGGCAGAAGGCACCACCACGGTGGTTGAGCCAGAGCCAACCCGCGATCATAGCGAGCGCATGCTGCGTGCATTTGGTTATGATGTGCAGGTCAATGGCAATGTGGTGAGCTTACAGGGTGGTGGTAAGTTGACCGCAACCGATATCCAAGTCCCAGCCGATATTTCATCGGCGGCTTTCTTTATGGTCGGTGCGGCGATTTCGGCAGGTTCAGACGTGACGTTGCGTCAAGTGGGGATCAATCCAACCCGTACTGGTGTACTCGAAATTTTGCGTCAAATGGGCGCAGATATCACCCTCGAAAATCAAGCGATGGCGGGTGGCGAGCCAGTGGCGGATATCCGCATCAAGGCCAATACCCTCAAAGGCATTCATATCCCTGAAGATCAAGTGCCGCTCGCGATTGATGAGTTCCCCGCAATCTTTATTGCGGCGGCCTGTGCAGAAGGGCAGACTGTGCTGACCGGTGCGGCTGAGCTGCGCGTCAAAGAGTCTGATCGGATTCAGGTGATGGCTGATGGCCTCCAGATTTTGGGCATTGATTGCACGCCGACACCAGATGGCATGATTATCAATGGCAAAGGCGTCCAAGGCTCCAATGCGCCGATTTTTGGTGGTGGCGAGATCCAAACCCACCACGATCACCGGATTGCCATGAGCTTTGCGATGGCGTCATTGCGCACCAGCGGCAAGATTGTCATTCACGGTACCGAAACCGTGGCGACTAGCTTCCCCAATTTTGTGACGCTCGCGCAGCAAGCAGGGTTGAGTTTGACTGTCCAAACGGCTGATTAAGTCGCAAAAGCCCTGAATTTCTTCAGGGCTTTTTTGAATACATGCAAAAATAGCCTAAGAAAAATTAAAAAATCCTAAAGAAGATTTAAACATGGCAAAGTAGCTCAAACCATCACGAAAACGCACGCCAAGCAAGTAGCGTTCTTCATATTGCACACGACGGTTTTTCATGATCAAAGCAAGCAGGCCATCACGATGAAAGAGCTGTAGATGCGTATGGCCTGCCTCCAACTATGGTGATTGTGGTTGTTCAATAATCACGGTGACTTTTTCGGGCAAGTTCATGCGCTGGATGCTATGCACCACATGGCTATACTCAAAATAGACCGAAAACTGCTCATAATCCCACTGTGTGATGGGCGGTTTGCCAATCGCGGCATGTTTGGTTTTGGGTGCACCGAATTTTTGCGTCACGCTCGCCATGCTCATGCCTGCAGTCGGTAGCGCCATGGTGGGTTTGGCAATATCTTTAATAATTGGGGTAGATTCAGACGCGGTGTCGGTTGCCCATGTCAACGACAGCGGCAACATCATCAACACGGCGAATGCGATACGGTTCAACATTCCATTGCTCCAAAGTTTCAACGCGCTCAGGGTGACAAAAGCCCAAAATCTCGTCAAGTTATGACATGTGAACGTTCCAGAGTACAACCATCATGTTATGCTCAGACCCCGCAAGATGCTTTAGGGGCGGAGGAGAATCGGTTGATGAGTGCACCAATAGCTGAAAGTCGTGAGCAAATGTTGGCGCGTGTGCGGTTGGAACCGAGCTGGAAAGCGGCGTTGACCGATCATCTGATCAGCCCATCGTTTCAGAACCTACGCCAATTTATCAAAAGCAAACAAGAAGAAGGCCAAACGGTTTATCCGCCCAATCCACTCATTTTTAATGCATTTACATTGACGCCGCTAAATCAGGTTAAAGTGGTGATTTTGGGACAAGATCCCTATCATGGCCCCATGCAAGCTAATGGCTTGGCGTTTTCGGTACAAAAAAGCATTCCGCTGCCGCCTTCACTGCGCAATATTTTTCATGAATTGGCGACTGATTTGGGCGTGCCCGCTGCACCGCATGGTGATCTCACCCGTTGGGCAGAACAGGGCGTATTGTTGCTCAACAGTGTATTGACCGTCGCGCAAGGCCAGCCGACCTCGCATCAAGGGCAAGGCTGGGAGCAGTTTACCGATGCGGTGATTGATGTCCTCAATCGACAAACCCAACATACTGTGTTTATCCTGTGGGGATCGTATGCTCAGAAAAAAGGGCAGCGCATTGACCCCGAAAAGCATCTGATTCTCAAAGCAGCACATCCGTCACCCTTGGCAGCCAATCGTGGCGGATTTTTTGGTTGTCGTGTGTTTTCACGCGCCAATCAATATCTCACTCAACATGGCAAAGCGCCGATTGACTGGCAACTGGACGCATAATGTACTCACTGGACACCACCCCATTATCCCTCAATGACCATCCTGATCTGGTGGTCGAACGTGCTCAAAATGGCTGGACGCTGGTGCGTCTCAACCGCCCCAAATCATTGCACGCACTTGATGAGTCATTGGCAACAGCCTTGGCTGATGTGTTTACACAGCTGGCTACCGATGAGCAGACACGAGCGGTTTGGCTGGATAGCACCACACCAAAAGCGTTTTGCGCGGGTGGGGATGTGCGCAAATTGCGCCAAATGGTGATCGATGGGGATGCACCACAAGCTGATGGCTTCTTTGCCGAAGAATATAAACTCGATTTGTTGCTACACGAATACGCCAAACCGGTTGTGGTCTGGGGTGAAGGCTACATCATGGGTGGTGGCATGGGGCTGTTTATGGCTGCACCTTTCCGATTGGTGACGCCCGAATCACGTTTAGCGATGCCTGAAATCAACATTGGTTTGTACCCTGATGTTGGCGGTACGCGTTTCTTGGCAGCACGTGGTGCAATAGGTCTATTTTTGGGTCTGACCGGTGCAATTATGGGCGCGTCAGGTGCATATACCATCGGTTGGGCAACCCATATCAGTGGTACACCGCGTGATCAAGTGTTATCGCGCTTGATCAATATTCCGTGGGCAGATTATTCGGCGGGGGATTTTCGCGCCATTGACGACACCCTCGATGAGTTGCACCGTCCGCTCTCTTCAGGGCCTCTACAAGATTCGCTCGATGTGATCCATAGTGTGTGTCGTGGCGAAGATTTTATGCGCGACTACCAAGCGATTTTGACCCTGAGTGATGCACGCAGCGATTGGCTACGCCAAGCGGGCGACAATCTCAAGCAAGGCTGTCCATCGACCGCTGCCTTGACATGGTTACTCTGGCAATGGGCAACCCAACATCAACCCTCGTGGCAAGACGTGTTTGCACTTGAGCAAGCCTTGGCGAGTTGGAAAATCCGTCATCCTGATTTTGTCGAAGGCGTGCGCGCCCGTTTGGTTGATAAAGACCTGACCCCACATTGGCAAGCCCAACAGTTTGATGACCTCAAGACCGCTTTGGGTGAAGTGCCTATGGCTGACTCTGCGTCGTGGCAAGCCATCCTCAAGCAATATGCGGTGATTTAAGCCGTGTTGATCGATGCTGCATCGGTTGCTGTTGACTCAGCAGATGAGCAATGGATGCAGCGTGCACTACAGCTTGCTGAGCAAGCCGCACAGCAAGGTGAAGTCCCTGTGGGTGCGGTGTTGGTGTGTGAGGGAAAGGTGATTGGTGAAGGGTACAATCAGCCGATCAGTACCCATGATCCCACTGCTCATGCTGAGATCGTTGCGATCCGACACGCTTGCCAACAGTTGCAAAACTATCGACTCCCTGAGCACACCACACTGTATGTCACGCTAGAACCCTGCACGCAATGTGTCGGGGCATTGGTGCATGCACGGGTGGCGCAGGTGATCTTTGCAGCAACCGAGCCACGCGCAGGTTCATTGATCAGTGCACGCCAGCTCATGCAGCAGGGTTTCTACAATCATTATTTTACCTATCGTGGTGGCCTGCTTGAAGCCCAAAGTAAGCAGATGCTTCAACAGTTTTTTCGACAACGTCGCCAAAAAGCGACACAACTTACGGATCAATCATGAGTGGTTTAAATATTGCGGTGTTGACCGTATCGGATACACGCACGCTCGACACCGACACATCAGGTCAATATTTGGTGGATGCATTGCAAGGGGCAGGGCATCACTTGGCAGATCGCCAAATCGTCAAAGATGATGTCTATCAATTGCGTGCGGTGGTGTCGACATGGATTGCCAATCCGGATGTACAGGTGATTTTGACCACGGGCGGTACAGGATTTTCAGGGCGTGATAGCACCCCCGAAGCCTTGAGTGTGCTGTTTGATAAACATGTTGAAGGGTTTGGGGAGTTATTCCGCCATTTCTCATTGCATGAAATTGGTACAAGCACCTTGCAATCACGTGCACTAGCAGGCATGGCAAACCGCACCCTGATCTTCTGCGTCCCTGGTTCGACCAATGCCTGCAAAACGGCGTGGATCAATATTTTGGGGCCACAACTTGATGCGGGTACCAAGCCCTGCAATTTTGTGGCACACGTTCGATAATTTGAATGAATTGTCCGACATTTTAAAGTGAAGTTGTCGGCTGTCCGTCATCGCTGGCGCAGTGCATGTTAGGCTTGCGCCAATCAATTTTGGGAAGACTATCATGCGTTCAATTCGTGTACGTCAACGTTTTAATCAACCAACTGAGCAGGTGTTTGCCCTGTTCGATACCCATGACAAACTCAATCGCTTGTTTTGGCCGTTGCAAGTCGTGCGTACCCAAGATGCTGCCGATCCACAGCATCTCGATGGCGTCGGCTCCGTGCGTCATATGGGCTTAGGGCCGATCAAGCCCATCGCCGAGCAAATTACCGCCATTGAAACTAATCGTCTGATTGAGTACAAACTGATCAGCAAAACGCCAGTCAAAAACCATTTGGGACGGATGACGTTTACCCCTGATGGCGCTGGCACGATTGTTGACTACTACATTGAGCTTGATAGTGCCGTACCACTATTAGCGCCTGTCGTATTAAGCAGTTTACAGATCGCTTTACGTGTTGGATTGGCACGTTTAGCACGAGCATGATGATGAAAAATAGTGTTGTAATCACCATTGATGGGCCAAGTGGATCGGGTAAAGGAACCTTAGCGGCAAAACTCGCTGTACATTATGGGTTTCATTTGCTCGATTCGGGCGCGCTTTATCGATTGTTGGGATTGGCAGCAGAGCAGGCAGGTCTGTTTGCACAAACCCCGCTCGATACGCATGCGGTGGCTGAGCTGGCGCGTGGTCTTGATATCGAGTTTATTCCAGATGAGCAACAACGCCTGAGCATTCGCCTCAACGGTCAAGATGTGGGTGATACCATTCGTACCGAAGCAGTTGGCGCATTGGCATCCAAAGTTGCAGTGATTCCTGAAGTGCGTGAAGCACTGCTGTGTCGTCAACGTGATTTTGCCCAAGCACCGGGTTTGATTGCAGATGGTCGCGATATGGGCACGGTGGTCTTTATGGATGCGCCTGTCAAAATCTATCTCACAGCAAGTGCAGAAGCGCGTGCCACACGACGCGTCCGTCAGTTGCAGGGGATGGGAATCAATGCTAGCATGGACGACATTTTATCCGATCTGGTTGCGCGTGATCGCCGTGATATGGAGCGTACCATTGCTCCACTCAAGCCGGCTGATGATGCGTATCAGATCGATAGCTCAGCCATTGGCATTGATGACGTACTCAGCATGATGATTGAGTACACTGATCGTCAACTTGAGCAAGCACAGATCTCGTGATCTGATTCTTTTTTACGATGCAGCCTGCTGAGCGACCAGACTCAAGCTCTCAAGTTGTATCTGACTAAACCGCACTCAACTGGTCTGAGGCGTTAATACCGACAGGTTAAAACATGATGGAATCTTTTGCCGCCCTTTTTGAAGAAAGCCTACAGGGTAAAGGACTCGACGTCGAAAAGGGCGCAGTGATCCAAGGTACAGTTGTTAGCATCGATAGCGACTGGGTCACCGTTGACACTGGCCTCAAATCAGAAGGCGTAGTGCCACGCGCTGAATTCCTCAACGAACAACGCGAACTCGAAGTTGCCGTTGGCGACACCGTTGATGTGGTTGTTGAAGCACTCGACAACGGCATGGGTCAAACTGTTCTGTCACGCGAGAAAGCCAAGCGTGCAGAAACTTGGACTAAACTCGAAAAAATCTTCGAAGACGGCGAAATCGTGACTGGCGTGATTTCTGGCAAAGTCAAAGGTGGCTTTACCGTGGATATCGGCCCAGTTCGTGCCTTCTTGCCAGGTTCGTTGGTTGACACACGTCCAATCCGTGACACCACCCACCTCGAAGGCAAAGACCTCGAATTCAAAGTCATCAAGCTCGATGCCAAACGCAACAACGTTGTGGTCAGCCGTCGCGCAGTGATGGAAGCTGAAAGCTCCGCAGAGCGTGAAGAGCTGCTGTCGAAGTTGGAAGAAGGTCAAGTGGTCACTGGTACCATCAAAAACCTCACCGACTACGGCGCATTCGTTGACCTCGGCGGCATCGATGGCTTGCTGCACATCACCGACATGGCATGGAAACGCATCAAGCATCCATCCGAAGTGGTTGAAGTCGGTCAAGACGTGACTGTTAAAGTCCTCAAGTTTGACCGTGAGCGTAACCGTGTGAGCCTCGGCCTCAAGCAATTGGGCGAAGATCCATGGATGGCAATCATGAGCCGCTATCCAAAAGGTTCGATCGTCAAAGCTCGCGTCACCAACCTGACCGACTACGGCTGCTTTGCTGAAATCGCTGAAGGCGTTGAAGGTTTGGTACACGTTTCCGAAATGGACCATACCAACAAAAACATTCATCCATCAAAAGTCGTACAGATTGGCGACGAAGTGAATGTCATGGTATTGGACGTGGACGAAGAGCGTCGTCGTATCAGCTTGGGCATCAAACAAACTCGTGCTAACCCATGGGAAGAGTTTGCCAAGAACCACGAAAAAGGCGAGAAAGTACAAGGCACCATCAAGTCAATCACTGACTTCGGTATCTTCATCGGTCTGCCTGGTGGTATCGACGGTCTGGTTCACTTGTCGGACATCTCTTGGAACGAAGCTGGCGAAGACGCCATCCGCCGTTACAAGAAAGGTGACACCGTTGATGCAGTGATCCTCTCAGTTGACGCTGAAGGCAACCGTATCAGCCTCGGCATCAAGCAACTGAACAGCGACCCATTCAATGACTTCCTGTTTAGCCATGAGCGTGGCAGCATGGTCAAGGGTACTGTGACTGCAGTTGATGCACGTGGCGCAACTGTGAACCTCGGTGGCGACATTGAAGGCACCCTGAAAGCTTCTGAAATCAACCGTGACCGCGTTGAAGATGCCACCAAGCATCTGACTGTTGGTCAAGAGATCGAAGCCAAAATCATCAACGTGGATCGCAAATCACGCAGCATCAACCTGTCGATCAAGGCAAAAGATGAAGCTGAAGAGCGTGAAGCAATGAACAACCTGCGCAACAACAGTGCTCAGGAAGCAAATGGCGGCCCACGTACCATTGGTGACCTGATCAAGGCACAAATGAAGTAAGCGGGTAGAGCATTGGCGGGCAAGTCCCGCCAATGCTCACAGTTTGTTTGACCTGAGTCTAAAGGAGTATTTGCATGACCACTGGACTAAATAAATCAGACCTCATCACTCGTATTGCGACCCAACAAGCCGGTCTCAACGAGCAACTGGTTGAAGATTCTGTCAAAATCATGCTCGACCAGATGGTCGCATCGTTGGCTTCAGGCAAACGAATTGAAATTCGTGGTTTTGGTAGCTTTGCACTACATTATCGTGAGCCACGAGTGGGTCGTAATCCCAAAACTGGCGAGTCGGTAGAAGTGGCAGCCAAAGCGGTACCTCATTTCAAACCGGGTAAAGCTTTGCGTGATGCCGTCAACGAATCCGCTTAAGGCCGTTGGCCTACGCTGATCAGACGCACTCCTATCATGCGTTTTATCCTGATTGTTTTATTGGTACTGGTGTTTGCTTATTCACTTGCGCTGGTGTTGCTCAATGACATACAGGCAAAAGTAAACCTAGTGTTGACTCAAGTCCCTGAAATGAATTTGGGCTTGTTGCTGATTATCACCCTCGTTTTGGGGGTGGTGATCGGATTGTTGCTTGGCTTACAGATTTTTCGTGTATTTCAAATGCGCTGGGAAATTAGCCGACTTCATAAAGAGCTTGAGCAAGTGCGTGCTCGTCATGTTCAAGCTGCAACAGCTGCCGCTGCGGCGGCCTCTGCCAAAGCCTTACATCCTACGGATGCATCACCACCTTCTGCCTAATATGGGACGGAGTCTCTTTTGAGCATTATTGTTGCACTCGATGCGCATCGCCTAGACGATGCGCTTTTTATTGCTGATCAGCTTGATCCTGCATTATGCCGTGTCAAAGTGGGTAAAGAATTATTTACCTGTGTTGGCGTGCCGGTTGTGGATACGCTACAACGGCGGGGATTTGAGGTGTTTTTGGATCTCAAATTCCACGATATTCCCAATACCACCGCACAAGCCGTGCTGGCCGCAGCAGATATGGGCGTGTGGATGGTGAATGTGCATGCCAGTGGTGGTCGTACCATGATGCAAACCGCAGCACAACGGTTGAAAGACGGTGGTTATCGTACCCAGTTGATTGGGGTCACGGTGCTGACCTCAATGTCGGCACAAGATCTTGCTGAAGTCGGCATTACCATCAGTCCTGCTGAGCATGTGAGCCGTTTGGCCAAGCTTGCTGCAGAGAGCGGATTGGATGGGGTAGTATGTTCCGCACAAGAAGCCGCGCAGTTGCGCCAAGAACGTGGCAGCGATTTTGTCTTGGTCACACCGGGTATCCGGCCAGCTGGTAGCAATGCCGATGATCAAAAGCGTATCGTGACCCCCAAAGATGCCATGCAACTTGGTTCAACGCATTTGGTGATTGGTCGCCCGATTACCCAAGCTGCATCACCCAAAGCAATGCTGGCCGAAATTCAGCGTCAAATGGCTGAAGCTTAGGGCAGGTCGGTTGTCAGAAAAAAGCGCCGATGGGCGCTTTTTTATTTTACCACATCAAATCATCTGGAATCACATACGCTGCATACGGATCATCCTCATCAATCGTTTGTGCAGACTTTTCGTTTTTAACCACAATCACGTCTGGCATGCGATCATAAATTTTTTGCGCCAAAGGTTTGGGCAGCAGTGCGTAGCGGTCGTTATTTCGGGCGATCCAGACGTGTCCATCAACAATTTGGTCAAACAGTTTTTGGGTGATGTAGATTTTTTTAATTTTGCCATCAACAAACTGATACGCTACATCACCGTCCGTTTGGGTGATTTGGTGTTGGCCAATCATTTGACGAATATTGGCTTCAAAAGTTTTGCGCTCCAGTTCTTGTTGACGCTGTTGATTCAGTTCTTGATCGCGGGCAAGTTTTTCGGCTTGGGCTTGCGCTAATGCCTGCTTGACACTCTCATCAGTCTGGCCAGTTTTTTTGGCATGTTGTTGCTGTTGATTGACTTTTTTCACTTTTTTTTGATCAACCAAGCCCGCTTTGAGCAATTGAGCTTGTAGCGCATTTTTTACCATGATTGAGTCCACCCCATTAGTACATCATATCGTTGCGCAGTCTAGAAAAAAAAACCGACTTGCGCAAATGCTAGTGCAGGCGAATATCTTGGGTGTGCTGCGTGTTGAGATCGACAAACAGGCAGCGTCCCTCTAGGTCAAACAATATCAGTTGCTGTGCGTAGAGATGGTAGCGTAGACCTTCAGCCAGCGGCCATTGGATGTGGATTTGTGAGTTTTGATGGCCAATTCTGTGCACCAAGATGACGTGCTGAGTGGGTGTCGTCATGATCAACACGATCCAGTCGGTTAGCACGTTGGTCTGTAAGGTAAACGGCTGATCGCACTCGTCTGGTTTGGCGATGGTATAATTTTTTTTGTTCATGTTGTACAACAGCACATGAGCTGTAGATGAGTGATCTTGATCGGGGATGGTCAAGTAGTTGCCATTCGGTTGAATCCAACATTGATCTTGTTCGGGCAGTTGGGGCTGCTGTCTGGTCAGGAGTTTGCGGGTGGGCAGGCTATAGTGCCAAATCTCTATCCATGCCTTGCCGTATAATTGTTGGTGCACCATAAAACTTTGATTATTTTCACTTTCACACAGTTGTGATAATGCGCCTTCATCAGAAATATGCCACAACACATGTTGAACTGGCTGACTGGTATCCAGCACCAAGACTCGCTGCTGACTAATCACACTCCATGCAATCCCATCAAACTGCGGACTCCATTGTTGTAATGCAATCAATCCAAGATCCTGCTGTTGAAGAGTCACCAAATCGAGGCGAGTGACCCGAAAATACTCGTCGCGCTTGGCCAGCAATAAAAGCACTTGTCCATGTCTGGACGACACAATATGTTGTGCGGGGATCATCAGACGGCGTTTGACTTTGCCATATGGATTGACGAGGGAGACTCCGAGTTCTCCATGTGCAATCAGATAATGTTGATGCTCTACAGGTACGGCATCAAAAATCGCATAGAGTCCGGCAACGGGCGCGTGAAATGTGGCTTGCGTGTGGCTTGTTGGAGCGGGAGTGGACTCAGTAGGCACAGGCATGGGCAGACCAATCGCAAACAATTCATCCTGACTTAAGCTGATCAACCGTTTGATCACGGATCGTTCATAGATCTGTTGTTGGCGTGCCTGATCGGTCAATATGTAAGGCAACAACTGACGAATAATCTGTTGGATGATGGTGCGACTGGTCTGCTGTGAGGCGTCATATAATTCAAGTAACACTTGATGCAGCATATAGCGCTGTTGGATAGCGGTATTGTGCCAATACTCGGCCAGAGAGTACCGTTGCTGCCGCAATCAGGCGTTGGGTACGCACGATACGACGATCAGACAGGTGCAACTGATGTTGACGGAGCAGCCGAACCGCTTGTGCCAAGACCACTTGAGCTGCCCGCAGATCTACTTGTTTGGCTGCCTGACTTAAGACATCAAGGGTTGAAATCGGCAGTTGTGGTGTCAACGGATGCGTTTCCAATTGCCAATCCCCAGTGAGCATGTCTTCAAGGTGATGATCAGCTACCGGCTCTACAAACGTATGCAGCAAAAATCGGTCACCAAATGCCTGTAAAGACTCATCTTCGGGTAAGGCGTTTGCAGCGCCGACGCACACTTTTAGTGGACACAGCAGATTGGTATGACCACGCCGAAAGCGTCGTTCATTTAAAATCCCCAGTAAGGTATTCAAGATGGCTGTAGAGCCTAAAAACACCTCATCCAAAAACGCAATATTAGCTTCGGGCAACATGCCTGTCGAATCGGTCTCAACCGTGCCTTCGCGTAATTTGCGTAAATCAACAGGGCCAAACAGCTCCGCAGGTTCGGTAAAGCGACCCAATAAATATTCAAAATTGGTCTGAAAAACTGAAATCACTTGAGTCGCATAATGTACATTATGTTAAATAAAGGATCTGAAAAAATACCCACCGTGTTGGTGGGTACTCTCACTTCACATTAAGACGCTGGGTCTGCCGACTTGACGTCTTGCTTCTTGATCTTGGTATTGGCTTTGAGGTACTCAATATAATCGAGCAACTCTTGCTGACCGGTCAGCCCTGCTAGACTTTTTTGGGCTTGCTCGCGTTGTTCAGCGGGCATCTCCTCAGTGGATTTGATGATTTCGCTGATCGCCACGACAGAAACAGAGTCTGCTGACTTTCCTTCAACCGTTTTGGCGCGCCATTGATTGGCAGCGGGTTGTGGCAAGCCAAATGCTGCAATTTGCAAGCTTGGATCTGGCAAGCCAGTCATGCGACCCAGCACACCCACATCCATAAACATGACCTTAAATTCTGCTTGTACCGCATCCGGTGCTGTCCCTTTGTTGAGTGCAGCGGCAATCCGGTCGGCATCTTGCTTGGCTAACTTGACCGCTTCTTGTTGCAACAGCGCCGCCTTGGCTTGCAATTTGGCTTCTGCCAGACTTTGTTCGCGCATCGGTTTGTGGTTTTTCGATTGCAGCCACAAGGTGCGATTCTCACCCACACTCAGCCCACTCGAAATCCGTTGGTCAATCAAGGCCTCATCGCTAAATGCAGTACTGACCACTTCAGGTGCAGACAAATCCCCCGCTCCACCAGCACGACCAAATACAGGCGATTTTTGTATCATGAGTTGATAGGCTTTTGCCAATTCAACCAAACTACTGCTTTCTACCGCCAATTCGTTGAGCTGATTGACTGCATCGTTGTACAGGCTATCGAGTTTTGTTTTGGTGGCTTCCGCAGTGAGCTGTGCTTTCACACTGTCAAAGGTCGGTGCGGCTGTTTGACGCACGGCCAGCAGTTTGATGATGTGATAGCCATATTGAGTTTTGACCGGCTGTGACACTTCATTGGGTTTTAGTTTATCCAAAGTTGCTTCAAACTCAGCAACATAAGTGCCTTTTGCTGCAAAACCCAGATCACCACCGGCTACAGCAGAGCCAGCATCTTGTGAAAACCGCTTGGCCAATGCAGCAAAATCCTCACCTTTTTGGATGCGGGCGTACAACTCATCTGCTTTCTTTTTGGCATCAGCGTCTTTGGTTTTGTCGTCCACATTAATCAAAATATGCTGGGCTTGGCGCTCATTATTGGCTTGGGATGCTTTGACCAACGCTTGATAAGGCGCTTGCAGATCGGCATCAGTGATCTGGATTTTGCTCAGAAATGGTGTTGCATCGAGTACCACATATTCAAGGTCAACGCTTTCTGATGTTTTAAACTTGGCTTTGTTGCTGTTGTAGTATTTGGCAATTTGATCATCGGTGACTTGCACTTTGGCCATGTAATTGGCGAGCGGCAGATTTGCCAAATGCAAATGACGCTGTTCTTTTTGGATGGCCATGATGCGATTGAGTTCGCTCGGCACGGTAAATCCGGTGTTTTGCAGGCCACCTGCAAACAGCTGTAAGGCATATTGACGGTGAATGTCTGCAATCAGTGTTTTGCTGTCTTGCCCACTACGTTGCAGATAATCCTGAAACAGCTTCTCAGAAAACTTACCATTTTCTTGAAATGACGGCTCTTTGTGAATCAATTCAATAATTTGAGCATCGCCAATCGAAAAGCCGAGCGTTTTGGCTTGATGTTGCAGCAAGGCTTGATTAACCAATTGGTTTAACACCAGATCACGCAGGCTGTTTTCATCAATTTTATCGGTTTGGTTGTTGACCTGTTTGAGCAACTCGTCACGCTGACGTGACACGGTTTGATCAAACTGACTCTTGTACACAATTTGGTCACCGACATGGGCAACTTCGTTGACTGAGTTCCCCCCAGAAAAATAACCTTCGATCCCAACGAGCGCAAAAGGAACTAAAAAAATAGCCAGCAGGACTTTGCCCAACCAGCCTTTGATGAGGGTGCGAAACGCTTCCATAGTCATCCTGAGGGGTTTTCTCGACGCGCTACAGTCTACTGACTCACGTCAAATTTAAAAGTGCGATCTTGCAACATTGTGCAATTCTTCAGAGTTTTAAACAAAAAACGCGCCAATCGGCGCGCTTTTGCTGGTCAGCAATTAGTTGACCGCGTCTTTCAAGCCTTTGCCAGCTTTGAACGCTGGAATTTTGCTTGCTGCGATGTCGATGGCTTCGCCAGTTTTCGGGTTGCGGCCTGTACGAGCTGGACGCTCTTTGACGCTAAATGTGCCAAAGCCAACCAAGGTGACATTGCCACCGTCTTTCAGGCTTTCACTGACTGCTGCGATCAGTGCATCCAATGCTTGACCCGCTTGCGCCTTAGTCAGATCTCCCTTACTGGCGATTGCGTCAATCAGTTCCGATTTATTCATGGAAAAAGCATCCTCTGTGTTGTCTAGATGGTGGCCTGTCTATAGGCGTTGAGCCTTTATAACAACGGCTTGCAGCTAACACAAGCACAGAGTATGGCTCAAATGCCCGAAAATGCTGGGTTTGAGCCATCTTTTGTCGAACTAAACGACAAAATGCAGATTTTGGCTGTTAATCGTTCGACTCTTGTTCGCGACGTAATGCGCGGACTTCTTCGGTGAGTTGTTCAACCCGAATCGTTAAACGCTCAATCAGCTCAGTCAACTGAATGACTTCACGATGTGAGGCCAAACCAATTTTGGAGACGGTTTCATCTAGGGCGCGTTCGACGCGGCCTTTGGTATCAATCACGCGTTCGCTGACTTTTTCACGGACTTCTTCGACAGCACCCACGGTGTTTTCGGCGATATCGGTGGTTTTGGACTCCAGCTCTTCACCAACTTTGACCAGTGAATCAAACAGACGACCGCCCTCTTCTTCTGCACGCGAAAACGCGCCTAAGCCAGCGAGCCAGATTTGTTGGGTATATTTGCGAAAGTCTACGGCACTTTTGCGTCGGGATGCACGACGAGGAGCTGTTTCCTGAGTGTCTTCGGTGGGCAATTGGTCAGGAGCAGTCATGAGGGTCATCCTTTTTAAGGCCAGCACAGCAAAATACTCCCGCTATCATACAGGGAGTTTGAGCAAAACAGCCAATATTAACGGAATACATCGGTGATTCACTTAAAAAGTGTCTGACACGCTCTTGACTTTCTAAACAATTTATCCACTATGGCAGATCAAGCTTAAATTTTGTCAGGGTCAAGTCACACAGCACGCGGTTGGCGTCCTGTGAGTGATCTACCGAGTCAGGGAGTGGTGGTGGAATGAGTGAGCAAGAGCAGCGTGATGACGACCATCGCCATCCTGTGCAAACGGTGCTGCTGATCGTTCTCGAGTCTCTGCTCACGTTTTTACTCAAGACCGATCGAAGCTCGCGTCAGCAAGCGCGTGCGCTGATTCAGCGTGAAGCATTGATTGAGGTTCGTACTTATTTTCCAGCCGATACGTTTTATGCCACGTTTACCAGTAAAGGCGTGTTGCTGGATTTTGCCTTGCCTGAAGGTCGGATGATTGATGGTGTGGTCACTGCATCGATTCCCGATTTGACTCGTGCATTTATGACCGCTCCTCCACATATCCTCGAAAAAATTCGGGTCGAAGGCGATGACGAGTTGGTTCAATCGCTACAAGCCTTGATGAATCTATTCAACATTCAGCACATTATGCGCAATTGGTGGCGTGGGGTGTGGGGAGATGATGAACATGATCCTGTCGAAAAAGAACCCAAATACAATGTAAAGCGCATGCGTCGTTTGCAAAAGCAAGTAGACGAGCAACACAAAACCATTGAAGACTTAAACCTCCAGTTGCATGAGCATGCCTATCAGTACCGTCAGCTGCAGTATCGCTATCAACGTGTCCTTTGGGGGGTGAGCGTTGTGGGCGTCTTGTTGGTTCTGATCATCGCTTTTTTATTGATTCAGATGTAGAATGCTGCCCGCTTTAAGTTCTTATTAAACACAACCTATACGGTTCATGTTTGCCCAGCATTTAATCTTGACTAAATTAGTCGGAATTCTCTAAACTATACATATTCCATCGCCACAGCGTCGAGAACACCATGCGCCTGACGACTCGCGGTCGCTATGCGGTCACTGCCCTTCTTGATTTGGCTCTACAACCACCAGAGCAAACGATTACGTTGTCTGAGATTGCAGGACGTCAGTCAATCTCGGTGGCTTATCTTGAGCAATTGTTTGCCAAACTCAAACGGCATGGCTTAGTTGCTAGTGTGCGCGGTGCGGGTGGTGGTTATCGGTTGGCAAAACCTGCTGATCAAATTGCCGTGCTTGAGATTATTGCTGCCGTCAATGAATCCGTAGATGCCACCCGTTGTGATGGTAATGGCAACTGCCATCATGGTGCGATGTGTCTAACCCATGACCTCTGGCATGAGTTGTCTGCACGCATCGAAGATTATCTGGCGGGCATTACCTTGGGTGGGTTGATCGAACGTCAAAACGTCCAAGCCGTTGTTTTACGCCAACAGTCGCAAAGCGACAAAGCGTCCCTTTTACCTGTATCGAGTGTGTCGTCATGAAGCGTCCGATCTATCTAGACTATGCTGCAACCACGCCTGTAGATCCGCGTGTTGCCGAGAAGATGATGCAACATATGACGCTAGATGGCGTGTTTGGCAACCCAGCGTCGCGTTCGCATGGTTATGGCTGGCAAGCTGAAGAAGCGGTCGAACATGCCCGTCAACAAGTGGCTGATTTGGTGCATGCTGACCCACGCGAAATTGTGTGGACATCGGGTGCTACCGAATCCAACAATTTGGCGATCAAAGGTGTTGCGCACTTTTATCACAAAAAAGGCAAGCACATCGTCACCAGCAAAATCGAACACAAAGCCGTGCTCGACACTTGCCGCCAGCTCGAAGATGAAGGCTTTGAGGTCACTTATCTGGATCCAGAGCCACGCACTGGCTTAATCAATCCGGCGGTTGTAGAAGCGGCACTGCGTCCCGATACCATCTTGGTATCGTTGATGATGGTCAATAACGAGTTGGGCACGGTCACTGATGTGGCTGCGATTGGTGAAATGACTCGTGCACGCGGCATTTATTTCCATGTGGATGCGGCTCAAGCCACTGGTAAAGTGGCCATCGATCTATCGACCCTCAAAGTCGATTTGATGAGTTTCTCCGCCCACAAGAGCTATGGTCCCAAAGGGGTGGGTGCGCTGTTTGTGCGTCGTAGCCCACGCGTGCGCCTGAAGGCGCAAATGCATGGGGGTGGTCATGAGCGCGGTATGCGTTCGGGCACCCTTGCGACTCATCAATTGGTGGGTATGGGTGAAGCCTTTGAACTCGCTGGCCGTGAGATGGTGGCTGAACAAGCACGTCTCAAAGTTTTGCGTGACCGTCTGTGGAATGGCCTGCGTGATCTTGAAGAAGTGTATTTGAACGGTGATGAGCAGCATCATGTCGCCAACACCCTGAACGTCAGCTTCAACTTCATCGAAGGCGAATCGTTGATGATGTCGCTCAAAGACGTGGCCGTGTCCTCAGGTTCGGCCTGTACCTCCGCGACACTTGAGCCATCGTATGTGCTGCGTGCGCTTGGCCTGCCCGATGAGTTGGCACACAGCTCGATTCGCTTTAGCTTGGGTCGTTTTACCACCGAAGACGACATTGACCAAGTCTTGGCACATGCCCGTTTTGCCGTTGAAAAACTGCGTGAACTCTCCCCGCTTTGGGATATGTACAAAGACGGGATTGATTTGGCAAGCGTTCAGTGGGCTGCCCACTAAGCGTGATGTAATGTGACGAAGGCTGCGGCCTTCGCAAGATTTTAGCTGACCCCGAGGTTTGGAGAAGCATCATGGCCTATAGCAACAAAGTCATCGACCACTACGAAAACCCACGTAATGTGGGCGTATTGGACAAAAACGCAGAAAACGTCGGCACAGGTATGGTCGGTGCACCCGCTTGTGGTGACGTGATGCGTTTGCAAATCCAAGTCAACGATCAAGGTGTCATCGAAGAAGCTCGCTTTAAGACCTATGGCTGTGGCTCGGCAATTGCTTCTAGCTCTTTGGTGACTGAATGGTTGAAGGGTAAAACCTTGGATCAAGCCCAAGAGATCAAAAACTCGCAAATCGCTGAAGAGTTGGCGCTCCCTCCGGTCAAAGTTCACTGCTCGGTATTGGCCGAAGATGCCATCAAAGCCGCGATTGAAGACTATCGTAGCAAACAGCAACCAGACGCCTAATATGGGCGATTACTTCGGCAGTCGGAGACCATCATGATCCATTTAAGTGAACGCGCGGCCTCGCATGTTCGGGACTTCTTGGCCAATCGTGGCAAAGGTGAAGGGATTCGTGTCGCGGTTAAAACCTCAGGATGTTCGGGACTCGCCTATGTGCTCGAATTTGTCGATCAGGCTGATCCACACGATGCGCGTTTTGACTCGCATGGTGTGAATGTCTTTGTGGATCCCAAAAGCATGGTCTATCTCAATGGTCTTGAGATGGACTACGTGAAAAATGGTCTCAACGAAGGCTTCGAGTTCCGTAATCCCAATCAAAAAGGTGAATGTGGGTGCGGCGAGTCATTTACGGTATAAAGCCAGACTTGCTATCATTTGCCGTCTTTTATTCTTTACAGGCTGATGCTGTGCTGCGTTGGCCTGTTTGGAGTTTGCGTTGAATCACTTTGAGCTATTTGGCCTTCCCGTTCAGTTTGAGATTGATGCGGATGTCTTGTCATCGCGTTATCGTGAGCTGCAACAGCGTTATCATCCTGACCAAAATGGGTTTGATGCGCAGGAAGCCTTGCGTTTATCCACTCTCGTCAATCAAGCCTATGATGTGCTGCGTATGGCCGATCGCCGTGCAGCCTATCTGTTGAACCTACGCCAACAAGGCGGCGGACTTGAGCAATCGATTGGTGATTCTGACTTTTTGCAACATGCGCTAGAGCTCCGTGAGCAGCTCGATGAGGCGGAGTCTGGCATTGAGCTGGCAAGCTTACGGATGGAAGTGCAGCAATGGCTGGATGCCCTATCCCGCGAGTTTGTGATTGATCTTGATGATGAAGACTGGATCGAAGCCCGCGATACCGCCCGCAAATTGGCATTTATGCAACGGGTCTTGGCCGATATTGATCGTGCTGAAGATCGTTTTGATGATTTTGACAGCGACCTCGATGATGATTTCTAAACGATAGCTGATCGCTTTCGTTACACTCAGCATCCTGTTTTCCACCGGCTTATTTGGGAATTTTCACCATGGCGCTGCTTCAGATCGCCGAACCCGGTCAATCGACAGCCCCACACCAACATCGCTTGGCGGTTGGGATTGATTTGGGGACGACGCATTCTCTCGTTGCTACGGTTCGGTCTGGCCAAGCAGCGGTTTTACCAGATGCAGAGGGACGCGTGTTGCTGCCTTCTGTGGTGCATTATGGTCATCAGGACACACAGGTGGGTTATCACGCTCAACCGTGGGCAGTCAAAGACCCTGCCAACACCATCAGTTCTGTCAAACGCTTTATGGGGCGTTCGCTCGAAGACATTCGTTTTGATCACCCCTATCAGTTGCTGGGTCACGATCACGAGATGCCTGCGTTTATGACCGCACAAGGTCGTAAAACCCCTGTAGAGATTTCGACTGATATTCTCAAAGCCCTGCGTCTACGCGCCGAAGACAGCCTTGGGGGTGAATTGACCGGTGTGGTGATCACGGTTCCTGCGTATTTTGATGAAGCGCAGCGGCATGCCACCCGTGATGCAGCACAACTAGCAGGACTCAATGTCTTACGCTTACTCAATGAGCCGACCGCTGCTGCGATTGCCTATGGTTTAGACCGTACTGCCGAAAGTAAACCAGATCAAATCCAAGTGGTGTTTGATTTGGGTGGCGGTACTTTTGATGTGTCGATTTTGCGGCTCAACCAAGGGGTATACGAAGTACTCGCCACCGGCGGCCATACCGCGCTTGGTGGTGATAATATTGATCGCTTGGTGGGACGTTGGATTTGCCAACAAGCGGGTCACATTCATCTGACTCCTGCTGACCAACAGCGCTTGGCGCAAGAATCACGTCGTGTCAAAGAGCAGCTTAGCCAAACCAATAGCGTGACCATCCACTGGTCAAATTGGAAAGGTGAATTGGATCAAACCACCTTTGACAAACTGATTGAGCCGGTGGTTGAACGTTGCTTGGCGGTGTGCAAGCGTGTGCTGCGCGATGCCAAACGACAGATTGCTCAGGTCGATGCAGTGGTGTTGGTGGGTGGTTCGACTCGTATTCCCCGTATTCACCATGCGGTAGAGCAATTTTTTGGGCAAAAGCCGCTGTGTACCATCAATCCTGATCAAGTCGTGGCCTTGGGTGCTGCATTATCCGCCGATCAGTTGGTGGGTAATCGCACTGATGGCGCACTGCTGCTCGATGTCACCCCACTCTCACTGGGTCTTGAGACCATGGGTGGCTTGGTGGAGCGGATTATCCCACGCAATACCCCGATTCCGGTGGCACGCCAACAAGAGTTCACCACCTACAAAGATGGTCAAACCGCCATGTTGATCCATGTGGTGCAGGGTGAGCGCGATATGGTGGATCATTGCCGCTCATTGGGACGCTTTGAGCTGCGTGGAATTCCGCCGATGTTGGCAGGCAGTGCGCGGATTGAAGTGACGTTCAAGATTGACGCCGATGGCTTGTTGGCGGTCACTGCGCGTGAAACCACCAGCAACGTGCATAGCGAGATTGTGATTAAGCCGTCTTATGGTTTATCTGAGACAGATACGGCTCGCCTACTCAATGAAGGCTTTCAGTACGCCAAAGAAGATCAGCAACTACGCAGTCTGTTTGAAGTCAAAGTCGAAGCTGAGCGCGAGTTGATGGCACTTGAGCAAGCCTTGGAAACAGATGGTCATCTGCTTGATCCTGATGAGCATGTCAAAATGCGTGACGCCATGTTTGAGCTACAAAAAGCCCTCGGTGGCAGTAGTCAGACTGCCGTTGAGATGGCCGTGGTACGCCTCAAAAGCCACAGTAACGCATTCGCTGCACAGCGGATGAACCGTAATATTAACCAAGCCCTAAAAGGCACCAGTCTGAAAGACTGGAGCTAACGCGAGTTTGATGGTATGCCCCGTATTAAAGTCATCCCACACCCACAATACTGCCCCAATGGTGCAGAGTTTGAGGTGTCTGAACAGGCCAATTTGTGCCAAAGCTTGCTCGATCATGGTGTGAGCATTGAGCACGCCTGTGATATGTCAGCCGCGTGTACCACCTGTCATGTGATTGTGCGTCAAGGGTTTAACTCCCTAGACGAGATGGACGATGTCGAAGCGGATTTGTTGGATCGGGCGTGGGGCTTGGAGCCAGATTCGCGCCTGTCTTGCCAAGTTGCCATCGGCAATCGTGATTTGGAGGTGGAGCTGCCGCGCTACACCATCAATCATGCGTCTGAGCGGCACTAAAACATCTGCGATGAATCAAAAAACAGCGGTCGAATGACCGCTGTTTTGTTTTGGCATTAGGCAGGAATACCCAGCGGCTCTTGGACTTGACGCATCAATTGCATCATATTGGCGTGCTCCTGATCAGGCAGCAAACGCTGTAATGCACTCAAATGCGGGTTTTCGTGGATATTGTCGAGCACACGCTGGATCAGCATGATCTGTACCCGCTCAATTGCATCGTGTAGGCTGTGCAAATCAGGATCGCGGCGTACACCAGGGTGGGCGGGATCAATCGCAAAGAAGCGTGCCTTGTACAAAATCGCTTTGATCTTGGCAAGGTCAGTATCGGTGCAATGATGTAAGGTCTGCATTCGATCTTTGAGCTGCTGACGGAACACTTCAAACGAAGTCAGCATCGGATCTTTTTCAAAAATCTGCCAGCTTTGCTCGATAGATGCCGTCAGTAGATGCGGCTCGACGATGCGGATCTGCTGCTCTTTGAGCAAACGCACATAACGCTCGTAGGCATCATTCATGGCGTGATTGGCATCAAGCAACATACGCTGTTGATCTTCGAGTTGACCCATCGGGTTGTGCCAGACCGGTGTCATCACATCTTGATAGAAGCGAAAATCGTGGCACGCTCTGACCCAATACGGGTTGGTGGTGTCTTCGACGCCAAACCCATAGATCTTACGCCCCCGCTCACGCACCTTTTGCGCCACAGCAATATAATCACTGTCGCCGCCAATAATCACGATGGTGTCGATGGGATGTCGATGCAGGTCTTCGATCACGTCCACTGCAATCCGGATGTCTGCCCCATTTTTGGCATGACTTCCACGATGAAACAGTTGCACAAGATCAACACAGTGGTTTTGCAGGTCAGTGCTGTAGCAACTTAAGTATGACCAGTTGGCATACGCACGGTTGACACAGACCTGTCCTAGGGAGTTGACCCACTGCATGATTGCCGGCAGGTCAACAATACGGGTTTGTTTTTGGAAACGGGAGGATTTGATCCAATCCGCACCAAAAATTTGGTTGCCTAGGGATAGATGAATGTTTTCAAAATCCCAATATACGGCGATACGTTCGCTCACGATGATATCCTATAGTCTTATAGCGATTAGTCTTGTGAGCAAGAGTTTACCACTGCTGACGGCGTTTGCGATCGCTTTCTTTTTGTTCCACCCAAATTGCTTGCCCCGAAGCTGTAAGCTCTTGTTTCCAAAATGGGGCGTCAAACTTTAAAAAATCCATCAAAAACTGCGCAGTATCAAACGCGGTTTGCCGGTGGGCGCTTGCCACCGCCACCCCTACAATCGGCTCACCAAGCAGCAATTCACCGACCCGATGGATCAATACAATCGATTCAACCTCAAAACGCTCAAAGGCAAGTTGGGCATGACGCCGCAGGATTTTCTCGGTCATCGCAGGATAATGCTCTAGGCGTAAGCCGATCACATCGGGGCGATCACCATGATCACGCACCCGACCGATAAAGCTCACCACCGCACCACAGCCTGCCGAGCAGGTCAGCAATGATTCGAGGGTTTGACTGTCAAAGCGGTCGTGTTGAATCCGGACAATAGGCGTTGGCATTTAACCTCCGGTCACCGGTGGGAAAAAAGCCACTTCATCACCGGCCTGTACCATCGCCTCATCGGGCGCAAAGTCTTGATTAATCGCCGCCATGATCGGTGGTCGCAGTTCAGCAAAGGCGGGATAAGCCTCTCCGAGCCGTTCTTTGAGATCTGCAAGCGATACAGGCGTGTCGATGGCAAGAGCGAGCTGCTGTGCGCCCATTTTTTCGCGTAGACGAGCGAAAAACAGAATATTAACGGTTGATGTCATGTTTGCCTCCAGATTTTTGCTTGAGGGTAATCTGATCAATCACCATCTCTTTGTCTACAGCTTTGCACATGTCATACAAAGTCAAAGCGGCGACACTCACCGCCGTGAGCGCTTCCATTTCCACACCGGTTTGGCCTGTCGTGCGGCAGATCGCAGTAATCGCAATTCCGCAGTGCGGTTGCTCTGTTGGCACTAATTCAATACCGACTTTGGTAAGCGGCAGTGGATGACACAACGGGATCAGATCTGCGGTGCGTTTGGCGGCTTGGATACCGGCAATCCTTGCAGTAGCGAGTACATCACCCTTGGGCAAGGCTTGATCGAGTAGCAATGCGAGCGTACTTGGTTGAAGGTGGATAAAACCAACAGCGGTCGCTTGACGGGTGCTGATCGGTTTTTCGGATATATCGACCATATGGGCTGCGCCTTGCGCATCAAGATGGGTAAAAGGTTGCTGTTGCATTTGGTTTGCCTACTGAAATCCCGTATCATTATTGCCCCATTGTTTGGAGTCTGTCATGTCTTGGATTCCACATGTGACTGTCGCGACAGTCATTGAGCAAGACGGTCGTTTTTTATTGGTTGAAGAAGAAAACCCTGCGATGGCGCATTTGGTGATCAATCAACCAGCCGGTCACGTTGAAGCTCATGAAAGCTTAGAAGAGGCCGCACGCCGCGAAACGCTCGAAGAAACTGGCTGGACGGTCGAGTTGACCGCGCTACTTGGCATGTATACCTATACCCCTCCGCATGCACCCAATCACACTTATTATCGGATGTGTTACTTGGCACGCCCGATCAGCCATGATCCGACTCGCCCGCTTGATCGTGGCATTCATCGTGCGGTATGGATGAGCCGTGACGAGCTAGAAGCGACCGGTCGTGCGCGTTCGCCATTGGTGCTACGTTGTATTGACGACGCGTTGGCAGGCCGTGCGTTTCCGCTCGATGTGGTCTTTGAACAACCACGTTTTGTCTTAGATCCTCACGTGGTAACGGCTTAAGGAGTATTCTGGTGACCGATCTACATACTTCTAACGCGCCCTATGTGATTGTTGGCATGTCGGGAGGCGTTGATTCTTCAGTGTCGGCTGCGCTGTTGCTCGAACAGGGCTATCGCGTCGAAGGCTTGTTTATGAAGAATTGGGAGGAAGACGACGGCACCGAGTATTGTACGGCGCTCAAAGATTTGGCTGATGCGCAGGCGGTGTGTGATCGTTTGGGGATTCCACTGCGTAGTGTCAATTTTTCGATGGAATACTGGGATCGGGTGTTTGAGCACTTTCTCAAAGAGTATCAAGCCGGTCGTACCCCTAACCCTGATATTTTGTGCAATAAAGAAATCAAATTCCGAGCGTTCTTGGATTATGCCATGACGCTCGGTGCCGATTTTATTGCAACGGGTCATTATGCGCGTCGTGGGGTCAATCAAACCAATATACTTGGCGAAACCTATGCGCCGCTACTGCGCGGTGAAGATACCAACAAAGACCAAAGCTATTTTTTGCATGCCGTGCATGGTCGTGAGCTGGCGAAGACCTTATTTCCAGTGGGTGAGATTGAAAAGCCGTTGGTACGCGCCAAAGCCGCCGCACTAGGTTTGGCGACGGCTGCCAAAAAAGACTCGACCGGTATTTGTTTTATTGGTGAGCGTCGTTTTAAAGATTTTCTCAAGCAATATCTGCCCGCACAAGCCGGTGAGATCGTCACCGATGAAGGCGTGGTGGTGGGTCGGCATGATGGTTTGATGTACTACACGCTCGGTCAGCGCGGTGGCATTGGCATTGGTGGCCTAAAAAACCAAGCCGAAGGCGCATGGTTTGTGCTCGCCAAAGACATGAGCAAAAACCAACTGATCATTGGTCAAGGTCATGATCATCCGTTGCTGCAAAGCCAGACGCTGTGGAGCGAGCCAATTGATTGGGTGGCGGGCGTGAGTCCGGTCAGCACCGACGGTCTGCGCTGTAGCGCCAAAACCCGTTATCGCCAACCCGATCAAGCCTGTACCGTCTATCCGGATGCGGCTGGTGGCGTGCGTGTGGTGTTTGATCAGCCGCAGCGTGCAGTGACCCCTGGTCAATCGGTGGTGTTTTACCAAGATGAGCTGTGCTTGGGCGGTGGAGTGATTGCGCGAATCGATGCTGGCCTTGCCACGTCGATGGTGTACACTCACGCCAGCTAAATGCGTGGCTTTAGGAATGAGTATGTCCCAACCCCGCCTTGAAGAAGAATTTACGCCCCGCCAAGCTCGCTTGATTGCCTTGGCCGCGGTGTTTCAGTCGGCTCAATTGGTACACCTGTTTGCCACTCAAGGTCGAGCGGCCTTGCACTCCCATCAGCGTGAGTTTGATCGACTGATTCACGCAAGCTTGAGTACCCAGTTGCAACCGCAGCAGCGCTATGATTATCCAGCCTCACTGCGCTTAGGGCTGCGCACTTTAGAAAGCTGCCTGACGCAGCCCTTTAGCAGCACCCCTGCGCCCAAACGCTGGCGTTATAGTGAAGCCATGCGTTATGCCCTTGCCTTATTGACCCTAGAACGAAAAATTTATCGGCAGGCCAAGCTGACCACGCTGATGACCCAGCAATTGCCAGTCTTAACTAACCGCATCTCATTTTTTGATCAACAACTCGAACACCCTGCGGTGATGGCAGGGTTTGCACAGTTGTATTTGGATACCGCAGGCTCGCTGAAGATGCGTCTCAAGATCCAAGGTCAACAAGCGCACTTGACGGAGCAAGCGAATATTGATCGAATTCGCGCCTGCTTATTTGCAGGCGTGCAAGCTGCCCATTTGTGGCATCAACTCGGTGGACGACGCTGGTCATTTATGTTTGGTCGTCGTCATTTACTCGAAGACTTACGCGAACTGGCACTGCGTTACTATCGTGATCCAAGCATGGTTCGTTAATTTTGGTTTGAAAAAAGGTTCTGTTGATGAATACCCTGACTGCCCTGTCACCGTTAGACGGTCGTTATGCCAGCAAATGCGATGCGTTACGCCCCTATTTGTCTGAATTTGGCTTGATTGCGGCGCGGGTCGAAGTCGAAGTGCGTTGGTTGCAATCGCTGTCTAAGCATGACGGCATCAGCGAAGTCCCAACTTTTTCAGCCGATACCCATGCGGCGCTTGATGCCATCGTCAGCAACTTTTCCGAAGACGACGCTGAGCGGATCAAAACCATTGAGCGCACTACCAACCACGATGTTAAAGCGGTTGAATACTTCCTCAAAGAAAAAATTGCCCCGATTGCTGAACTCGCCAACGTGGGTGAATTTATCCACTTTGCCTGTACCTCTGAAGACATCAATAACTTGTCACATGGCTTGATGCTCAAACATGGTCGCAACGTGCTGCTCGCCAGCATGCGTCAAGTGCGCGATGCGATTGCTGACCTCGCCATCAAACATGCTGATCAGCCGATGCTGTCACGCACCCACGGTCAGACCGCCAGCCCCACTACTTTGGGCAAAGAAATGGCGAATGTGGCCTATCGTTTGGCACGTCAAATCAAACAAGTCGAGCAAGTCGAATTGCTTGGCAAGATCAACGGCGCCGTCGGCAACTACAACGCGCATTTCTCGGCCTATCCAGCGATTGATTGGGCAGCACATGCCCAGCAGTTTATCGAATCGCTCGGTCTAGACTTCAACCCCTACACCACCCAAATCGAGCCGCACGACTATATCGCAGAGTTGTTTGATGCGATCCGCCGCTTCAACACCATCTTGATCGACTTTAACCGTGATGTGTGGGGCTATATCTCGCTCGGTTATTTCAAACAAAAGCTCAAAGAAGGCGAAGTGGGTTCGTCCACCATGCCACACAAAGTCAACCCCATCGACTTTGAAAACTCCGAAGGCAACCTCGGTCTTGCCAATGCGGTGCTGGCGCATTTGGGTGAAAAACTGCCGATTTCGCGTTGGCAGCGTGACCTGACCGACTCGACCGTGCTGCGCAACATGGGCGTAGGCTTGGCGCAAAGCTTGATTTCCTATGATGCTTGCCTCAAAGGCATTGGCAAACTCGAACTCAACGCTGATCGTCTGCTTGCTGATCTCGATGCCGCCCAAGAAGTGTTGGCTGAACCGATCCAAACCGTGATGCGCCGCTACAACATTGAGCAGCCTTATGAGAAGCTCAAAAAGCTGACCCGTGGTCAAGCGATGACTCGTCAGATGATGGTGGATTTCGTCAACAGTGATGAACTCGCCGCCGTGCCTGAGCTAGGTCGCCGTTTGCTGGCACAGCTCACGCCAGCCACCTATACCGGTAACGCAGCATCGCAAGCGCGTGCATTGCCTGAATGGATCGCCAAACTCGATTAATCGCGGTTCATCTCATCCTCAATGCCCTGCTGTGTCAGGGCATTGTGCTTTAGAACGTTGTCAAAAAAATGCAAGATTCTCACATCGGGCATACATACATGCCCTATCCCCACACTTTAGTATCTTGATCAAATACTTGTCATATGGGGGATGGATAAATGACGGTTCGCTATACTGATGCACGCAATCCGTGGCCAACTCTGGGGGCATTTCATTGGGGCTGGTTAGGTCTATTGGCACTGGCTTGCGCCCTCGCTTCTATTCATCCACTTGACCCTGCTGCGTACCTGATGCACCAAGCTGGCACGGTGGTCGGCGTGATGATTTTGATGTGGCTGACGCAAATTGGCAAAGTCAGCAAGGTAGGCTTTGCTCTCACCATTGGCTTTATCCTGATCCATGTATTGGGCGCTCACTACCTGTATTCATTTGTGCCGTATAACGAATGGTCAAAGCAGTATCTGGGTTGGGACATGGACGGCTATTTTGGTTGGAGCCGCAATATGTACGACCGCCTTGTCCATTTTAGTTATGGTTTACTGTTGTATCGCATCATGATGGATGTGTTTGCCACATGGTTTACTGCCGCACCACGCGGGCGGGTGTCCCTGCTCGTGATTCAATTTGTGATGGCCTCCAGCGTGTTTTATGAGTTTATTGAATGGTGGATTGCGATGGGCATGTCACCTGAAGCTGCCGAAAGCTACAATGGTCAACAAGGTGACATGTGGGACGCTCATAAAGATATGGCCTTAGCCACACTCGGCGCAATGATGGCGTGGGTGCTTGAGCGTTTGATTTATACAGTAAAACGGGGTTGAAATTGACGACACTGACCGTGCTGGGCGGCATTAGCCCAGCAGAATTTTTGCAAGACTATTGGCAAAAAAAACCATTGTTGGTTCGCGGTGCGATGCCCGAACTGATCGGTATGTTTGAGCCGCAAGACATGCTCGATTTGGCGATTGAAGACGGTGTAACGGCACGCCTATTGATGCAATTGGGGCAACACCACGACCGTTGGCAACTCAAAACCTCACCGCTGACCCGCAAAGACTTTAAAAAACTGCCCTTGTACTGGACGCTCTTGGTGCAAGCGGTCGATCACTGGTCGCTAGAACTGGCTGAACTGTGGCACAAATTTGATTTTATCCCGCAGTGGCGACGTGATGACATTATGGTGTCGTATGCCCCCAAAGGCGGGTCGGTGGGTCAACATTTTGATCAATACGATGTGTTTTTGGTGCAAGCACACGGCCATCGACGTTGGCAGTTGGGGCAGTCGTTCCCTGCCGATACCGCATTTGTGCCCAATCAACCGCTGCGTCTATTGCCAGATATGGGCGAGATCATCTTTGATGAGATCTTGGCACCGGGTGATTTGCTGTATGTCCCTCCAGGGTTGTCCCATTATGGCGTTGCCGAAGACGACTGCCTGACCTGCTCGTTTGGCTTTCGCATGCCCAATACGGCGCAATTGATTGAGCGGATTGCCGATCAATGTGTGGGTGATGCGGTGCTGCAAGTGCCTGTCGCAGATACCGCAGCGCAAGCAGGCCAAGCGCAAGCCGGCTTGGTGTCTGCTCAAGCTTTAGATGATCTCAAACAGCGCTTGCTGACTGTGCTCAATGATCCGGTATTGTTTGAGCAAGCGGCCATGGCACTGCTCAGTGAGTCTAAGTATCCCGACAGCT
>CALFYA010000437.1 GCA_937952925.1 uncultured Moraxellaceae bacterium | reverse complement strand
GCACAAACTGCACGAAGAAATCGCCGAGCTTGAACACGCGATTGCCAGTGGCACGCGTGCACAGATCGAAGATGAACTCGGTGATTGTTTTTTTGCCTTGGTCAATGTGGCGCGTAAGCTGAATGTTCAAAGTGAGCAAGCGCTGCTGGGTACCATCCACAAATTCCGCCGCCGGTTTGCCTATATTGAAGATCAACTCGCACAGCAAGGCCGCAGCCCTGAGCAATCAAGTTTGCTCGAAATGGACATGTTGTGGGATGAAGCCAAACAACATGAGCGAGTCCAGACGTCCTAGAGTCATTTGACATGAATACACCCGCCTTGATTGATCCGTTTGCCCGCCAGATTCGCTATGTGCGCCTGTCGGTGACTGATCGCTGTGATTTTCGCTGTGTGTATTGTATGGCGGAAGACATGACCTTTTTGCCGCGTGATCGGGTGCTCAGCCTTGAAGAGTTGGCACGGATTGGGCAGGTGTTTAGTGAGCTAGGTGTGCAGACCATTCGACTGACTGGTGGGGAACCACTGGTACGCCGTGATTTGCCGTGGTTGGTCGAGCAACTCGCGCAGCATAGTGAAGTGGTGATGACCAGCAATGGGTCACGGCTGGCGCAACTGGCAGCACCACTACGTCAAGCCGGTATGCAGCGGATCAATATCAGTTTAGATAGCTTAGATACCGAGCAATTTCATGCGATTACCCGTACAGGGCAGCTCGCGGATGTGCTCGCGGGAATTGCAGCCGCCAAAGCGCAAGGGTTTGCCATCAAGCTCAACGCGGTGATCATGAAAGGCCGCAATGATGCGCAAATTTTGCCGCTGGTTGATTTTGCCTGTCAGCATGAGCTAGACATCAGCTTTATCGAAGAAATGCCGCTGGGCAATATCAGTGAGCATTCACGTGCCTTGGCATTTATGTCGAGTGCAGAAGTGCTGGAGCGGATAGCACAGCGTTACACCCTCATCGATTCAACTCACAAAACCACCGGCCCGTCGCGCTATGTCCAACTGCAAGGCCATGCCACACGGATTGGCTTGATTTCGCCGCATAGTCACAATTTTTGTGGTGACTGCAATCGGGTACGGGTGACCAGTGAAGGCCGTTTGCTGCTGTGTTTGGGCAATGAGCATGGCGTGGAGTTGATGCCACTGCTGCGGGGTGGCGCAACCAATGCCGAACTCAAAGACACCATTGCCAAGGCATTATTGATCAAACCCGAACGCCACCATTTTGACCTTGCAACCGAACCGCAAATCGTGCGATTTATGAATATGACCGGTGGTTAAAACACATCAAGCGCAACCACCGATCACAACAAACAATTTTTTGAGAACTTGATCATGTTGAAATCATTGAGTGCCAGTGTGTTGCTGGCGTGTACCGTGTTTGCTGCGGCAGCTCCCGTGTGTGTGGCCAGCGCCGCCGAAGCACGTCGTGTGCTCACCACCGATAATCCATTTGTGCAAGCGCCCGCCAGCTCAGCACCACAAGCCAACCCTGCACCCATGTCAGCTCAACCGAGCAAAGCGAACACAACATCAGCAAGTGGTGAAACAGTCAATATTAATCAAGCCGATGCAGCGACACTAGATCGTGTGTTGATTGGGATTGGCGCCAAAAAAGCCGAAGCGATTGTGGCGTATCGGCAAGCGCATGGTGCGTTTGCACGCATCGAAGATTTGGATCAAGTGAAGGGAATTGGTGCGGCGACCATCGACAAAAACCGCAGCCGAATGCGTGTGAAGTAACATCTTCAGGATGGTGGGTAACGTTACCCATCAAGTGTTACGGAATTACCCACAAAGTGTGTGGTGTAACTCACATCGTGTTACGCTACACAGACCTTAAAGTATTTCTTTCATAACGATGGTGATTGTTAAAATATAAGTTTTTGATTTTTAATGTTTAAAAATTGTTTAGTGCTTGCTAAAAAGTTGGCACGCTGCATGCAATAGTATAAGCGCAAGGTGAAAAACAACAATACGACCTTAGCATAATGACGGTGCTAGCCCGCGATAGCAATTGCGACAACAGGCGGACATAGCGTTGTTGAGCCAGAACAATAACGACAGGCTCTGGAAAAATCAAAAGAGGGTGGGTGAGAAAGACGACGACGGTGTAACTGGCACAAGAAAAACAGCGCACGCGGAAAGGGCCGCACACCCTTTCCGCGTTCTCTTTTTTGAGGACAAGATCAGATGAATGTATGGAATAAAATTGCTGTCCCCCATCTGACACGTTATGATCAAGCCACTTTTTGATTGATTGCTTGCTGCCAAGGAGCATGCCGCCTGTGCAAACGCTGCGCGCGTCCAAACTCGGTTTAGACCCAAACGAACTTTCTCCTGCCATTTTAGATGTGATTGATACCCTATCTGCCGCAGGCTATGACGCCTATATCGTCGGCGGGGGCGTTCGTGACTTATTACTTGGGCTGCATCCCAAAGATTTTGATGCGGTCACCAATGCCACGCCACAACAAATCCGCGATGTATTTGGCAAGCGCTGCCGCATTATTGGCAGGCGTTTTGAATTGGCGCATGTCTATTCGGGTCGTGACATGATTGAAGTGGCGACGTTCCGTGCGCCCCCACGTCGCCCGAGCACCACGGCTGCGGGCATGATTACCCGTGACAATGTCTGGGGCAATATCAAACAAGATTATTCGCGCCGTGATTTCACCATCAACGCCTTGTACTACCAGCCCCGCAAAGATCAAGTGCTGGACTTTTGTGAGGGTGTCAGTGACTTGCGTGCGCGTTTGATTCGCTTTTTGGGCAATCCCACCATCCGGTTTGAAGAAGATCCGGTACGGATGCTGCGGATTTTGCGCTTTGCGGCCAAGCTTGGCTTTGCGATTGATCCTGAGATTATTGCAGTGCTCAAGCCTGCGCTAACGCAGTTGCTGCGCGATGTGTCGCCGCATCGACTGTATGATGAAAGCCAAAAAATGTTTAGCGGTGGTTATTTAGCCCCGTTGTTGCCGCTACTTGAGCAATATCACGTTTGGCCGATTTTGTTTGCTGATGTCAAAGCCCACATCACTCCGTTGATTCAACGCGCTGCCGACAATACCGATGCACGGATCAAAGCGGGCAAAAGCATCAATCCGGCGTTTTTCTATGCCATTTTGCTGTGGCAGCCGATGCTTGATCGGGTGGCGCAGCTACAAGCACAAAATATGGCGAGCTTTGAAGCATGGACACAGGCCGGTGTCGATGTACTACGCCGTCAGCAAAAACACACCGCGATTCCACGTTTTGCCGAAGTCTTTATCCGTGAAATTTGGGAATTGCAACCGCGCTTGATTCAGCCCAAAGCACGACAGGTTCCGGCATTGGCTGCACATCCACGTTTTCGGGCAGGATTTGACTTTTTGCTGCTGCGTGAGCAATCGGGTGATCCGGCTACGCAAGGCATGGGCGAGTGGTGGCACAACTATCAGAACCTCAGCAATGATGACGAGCGCGAACATGCCATCAAATTGCTCAATCGCATGCAGTTGCGTCAGCGTCGGCAAAATATTGCAGCATTGGCCGGTCAACCCAATGCCGAATTGAGTGCAGAACAGGCCGTCTCCAATGGCAACACTGATGTACCGACCATTGATGTGCCGCCCACCCGTGCCGCGCGTCGTCGCCAAGCGCGCGCCAATCAAGTGGTGGAGTCGCCTGAGATCATTGATTTGGTCGATGCCGAATTGACTGGCGTAGAGTCAACACGGGAAAGTGTTGGGAGTCGTCGGGCGCAAGCGCCACGCCGCAAACGCCGCCCGCGTGATTTGAGTCAGGTGTTTATGGGACCCTACCAATGAGTCTGGCGTATATCGGGTTGGGCAGTAATTTGGGCGATTCGCGTGGCTTGATGGCCGAAGCAGTCGAAGGTTTGGCACAACTCGGTCAGATCCGTGTCTCGCGGTTGTATGCGAGCAGCCCGATGGGGCCGCAAGACCAGCCTGACTATCTCAATGCAGCGGTACAACTCCAGACCATCTTGTCACCGCATGCACTGCTGGATCAGTTGCAAGCCTTGGAGCAAGCCGCAGGGCGCAAACGTTTACGCCATTGGGGTGAGCGCACCTTGGATTTGGATTTGCTGTTGTTTGATGATGCCAAAATCCATACCTCGCGCTTGATGGTGCCGCATGTGGGGATTTTGGATCGGGTGTTTGTGATTCAGCCCTTGCTCGATCTGGATTCTGAGCTAGTGGTGTCGGGGCAAGCCCTCAAATCACATCCGCTCGCGACAAGCACCGATGGCATTCGCGCCATCAGTAGCACCTCATGGGCTGAAGTCGCCTATCTCTAACATCTTTTCACCTTACCGTTTTTTGTTGTCCACCACATACGGGAGCAGGGC
>CALFYA010000436.1 GCA_937952925.1 uncultured Moraxellaceae bacterium | reverse complement strand
TGATGTTGTTTTTGACAGTCACTTAATTCGTGTTAGACCGAACAGAGCAGTTGTTGACCCAACTTACTTATACCTTAATTGTATTTCAAAACACGCTAGAACATCTTTGATTTCTGAAGCAAAAACAGCCACTATGACTACAATTGATCAGGGGGCTATAAATCGCTGTCCTGTTGTTTTACCACCCCTCAAAGAACAAACCGCCATCGCCACCGCCCTCTCCAATGTCGATGCGCTGATCACTACACTTGAAAAACTGATCGCCAAAAAACAAGCGATCAAAACCGCCACCATGCAGCAACTGCTGACAGGGCGCACCCGCTTGCCACAGTTTGCCCTGCGCGACGATGGCACGCCCAAAGGCTATAAAGCGAGTGAGTTGGGGGAGATTCCAGAGGATTGGGAGGTTAAGACATTGGGTGAGGTGGCTAAGATAAACATGGGGCAATCGCCAAACTCTTCATTTTATAATAATAAAGCGATTGGGTTTCCGTTAGTTCAGGGAAATGCAGATATTGCGAATAGAAAAACAATAGTTCGTAACTACACATCTCAAGTAACCAAAATGGCAAAAAAAGGGGATTTAATTTTGTCTGTAAGAGCGCCTGTAGGTGAGGTGGCAAAGGCTGATTTTGATTGTTGTATTGGTCGTGGTGTATGTGCTTTGGGGTATAAAAATGCCTACCTTTATCATTGGTTAGTTGGATTTGAAGCCGAGTGGGATAAGTTCTCCAAAGGCTCTACGTTCGACTCAATTAATTCAGATGAACTGCGACTGATTCAGCTAATTTTACCATCCTTTGAAGAACAAACCGCCATCGCCACCATCCTCTCCGACATGGACAGCGACATCAGCAGCCTACAGCAACGCCTCAGCAAAACCCGCCAGATCAAACAAGGCATGATGCAGGAGCTGCTGACTGGTAAAACGAGGTTAAAGGTATGATCCACACCCTGCGCATCAATGGATTCAAAACCCTCAGCCAAGACACCGCCATCCCCCTCGGACGGGTCAACTGCTTTATCGGCGCAAACGGCGTAGGCAAAAGCAACATCCTTGAAGCGTTGGGCGTAATCAGCGCCGCCGCCAATGGCGTCATCAATGACGAAAGCCTACTCCGTCGTGGTGTGCGTGCAGGACTGCCACGCCTATACAAAAGCTCTTTTGCCAACCAACGCACGCCTGCACACATCGGTATAGGGGTCGAATCGGCACAAGACGCTGCTTATCGCGTGTCATTGCTCAATCCACTCGACGCCCCCGAACCAGCATGGACATACAAAACGGAAGTGCTGAGCACTGCACAGACCGAAATCATCTCCAAAGGCGTGCGCAACCAAAAACACCTCAACCCACAAGCTGGACTCGCCGCCCTCAAAATGGTGGAACTGCTCCCCGAAGATCCAGCCGCTCAACTCCTGCATGCCTTGCAACACTATGCCATCTATACGCCCAATACGCCTGCACTACGCAGCATCGTGCCAGATCAACAATCGCGCCGACCGCTTGGCCTAAACGGCGGACAACTCGCCGAAGGCTTCGATCTACTACGCAAACACCTCAGCGAACAAGGCGAACTCGGTGAAGAACACCTAGCGCAAGTGCTTGATCTGATTGATTGGGTCAGTGACATCAACATGACCGCACAAGTCGGTGCACTGCTCTCTCCCGAAGTACCACGCACCAAATACGCGCTCAAGTTTACCGACCGCTTTATGAACAAAAGCCGCAACGAACTAACAGCCTATGATGCCAGCGAAGGCGCGTTGTATATTCTCTTTACCGCCATCTTGTGCCTACTGCCACAATCACCCGCGATTTTTGCCATCGACAACCTCGATCAAGCCCTCAATCCGCGCCTACTCGCCAGATTGGTTCAACGCTTGAGTGGCTGGTTGGCAGCCCACGACACCCCCAAACAACTCTTGTTTACTGCACATAACCCAGCGGTACTCGATGGCCTAGATCTCAGTAATCCAGACATCCGCCTGTTTGCCGTTGAGCGTGACAATCATGGCCTGACCGAAATCCGCCGGATTGAACTCACCCCAGAATTGCAGCAACTGAATCAGACCTACCCTCTGTCACGCCTGTGGCTGATGGGACACTTGGGAGCTGTGCCGAATGTCTAGCCTGCGGATTGGCTTGGTGGCAGAAGGCAGCACCGATGTGGTGATCATCGAAGCAGCACTGAATGGGTTTTTAGATCGTCGTTTTGTATTGAGCCTGCTACAGCCTGAAGCCACCCAGCCCCATCTCGGTGCTGGGTGGACAGGCGTTGCAAAATGGTGTCATCACGCTGCGCTGAGGTATCAAGGCGACCTCAACACTGATCCTACGCTCAGCCATTTTGATCTGCTGATTATCCATCTGGATGTAGATGTGACAGGCTTTAGCTACGATCAAGGTGGTGAGCCACTGCGTCAACTAGCACACACGCACCACTGGCAGCCCCTACCAACCGCTTGTATCTGCCCACCGATTGATCACTGTGTGACAGATCTACAACGGGTGTTATCAAGTTGGTTGCATCCTGCGGTGTTGGGGGCAAAATCGGTGCTGTGTCTACCAGCGCAATCATCAGGCACATGGCTGGCCGCAGCGGTCTTGGATGATCAGCACCATCTGATAGCCGAGCCTTTAGAATGCAATGCAGTCGAGGATCAATTGCCACGCCTGCGGCGCAAGCAGCGCATCAAAAAAAACAAACGTGACTACCAAGCCCAAGCACATCTGATTACAGAGCACTGGCAACGTATCACCACAAAATGTCGGCAAGCACAACAGTTTCAAGCGGATGTGTTGGCTGCAATCATCTGATTATTTGCTATGATCGGGACGCAACGATGCGGCTTATTTGGCACATCAAAGATTTGCAGCAGAGGTCTCTTGGTTTGAGAGCCTCTCTTTAGATGGTGGAACAAGCAGAGCTTTCTGCATATAGGATCGTAAACAGGGACAACAGGTTGAGGATTTATGAGCAACAATCAACTGACGCTCAAGCCCATCAATGATTTGCTGGGTGAGTCATTTTTCATTCCGGCGTATCAGCGTGGGTATCGTTGGACAGAGCGGCAAGTTACCGAACTGCTTGACGACATCTGGGAGTTTGGTGGACCTCAACAAAAAGCCTGTAAAAACAATGTTGCAGAATTTTACTGCTTGCAGCCCATAGTAGTCAAAAAAAATGAACACGGGTGGGAGGTTGTGGACGGACAGCAACGCATCACAACATTGTTTATTATTTTATCTTACTTTAATCAGCGCCTTACAGAAGCTTTTAGAAAAAAAATTTATTCAATTCAGTATGCTACCAGAGCAACCAGTCAAGAGTACTTAAACGATATTACAGCTGACAAAAGCAATTTAAATATTGATTTTTATCATATTTATTCAGCCTTTCAGACCGTTACCAATTGGTTTAATAGCAAAATGAATTTTATTAATGACATGGAGTCTCTCATTTTAAATCGCGTACAAGTAATCTGGTACGAAATCAAGGAAGATGTTGATTCAATTGACATATTCACTCGATTGAATATTGGTAAAATTCCGCTTACCAACTCTGAGCTTGTCAAAGCACTGTTTCTCAGATCAGGAAATTTTGGCAAGGATGATGCCAATGGTCAGATCAGTCTGCGGCAAGTGCAAATTGCTCAAGCATGGGATGATATTGAGCGTGCACTTCAACATGATGATTTTTGGTATTTTTTAAACAACAAAGACACCTACACCAATCGTATTGAAATCGTGCTCGCGTTGATTGCCAATCAACTGACTTTTAACAATCCTCAGGAGATCAAGTCCGACAACTACTATATCTTTATCGCGTTCTTCAATTGGTTTAAGGGAGACGCAACTCTGCAAAACTCAACTGAAGCGACGACAGCAGTTGCTAAATGGGAAATAGTACAACAGCATTTTTTGCAGCTAGAAGAATGGTTTGAACACCGTGTCTGGTTTCACCTGATTGGTTTTTTGATTGATCAAGGGGTTTCCATCAGGTCTATCTTCACTCAAAATAGTACGATTCAAGGCAAGACTTTATTTGTCCAGCATCTCAAACAAGAAATCTTTAATAAGCTTTTCACGACTGATAAAGGCGATCTAAAAGCGTTAATTACAAAGCAAATTAATGAGTTAGAGTATGGGGGTGGTGATAATCAAAAGCTGCGGGCTGCCCTTTTATTGTTCAACATCGCATCTATCTTACACAATCCATCGACCAACATTCGTTTCCAGTTTGACAGCTATAAAAAAGGTCAATGGGATCTAGAGCACATTCGCTCCGTGCAGTCACGTAAACCTGAGCGCCCCGATGCTCAGAAACAATGGCTTCGTTCGGTACTAGAGTACTC
>CALFYA010000435.1 GCA_937952925.1 uncultured Moraxellaceae bacterium | reverse complement strand
AAGAACTCATCGCCGCCTGTACTTTGCACTTGGCTAAAGTCTGGAAACGCAGGGGCGCTGTTGGTAATGGGCGCTGTTGTGGGTGCTACAGGCGCGGCCTGAGTAGATAAGCCGGTCAGACCACTGAGGATAAGTATCCCTGCCACGCTGTAGTGGCTGATAGATGTCATTGGCTTTGATTTAAACGAATGCACATCCGCCCCCATAACGATACAAAATCATGGATCAAGCCTAATCATTTGATCCATGCCTTCCCTTAAGAGGAGCTTAATCAAACGGTTCTTATCGACTTAAGGCAGCATTAAGGTTTGCCTTCCACAATTTGCCTACGCTTGATTGATCAAGCATGGGGTATTGGTGGAGTCCAAACACATGAAGTCTTTTATTCAAACAGGGGTCACAGCAGCACTACTCGCGGCTGCGTTGACCGCCACATTACCCAGCCATGCGGCATCGCCGAGTATCGAGCCCAAATCGGTACAAGCCAGTGAGATCAATTGGCAAAGCTATCAAGGCAAAGTGGTGCTGGTCGATTTTTGGGCGAGTTGGTGTGAGCCTTGCCGTCAGTCGTTTCCGTGGATGCAGCGCATGCAGGATAAATACGGCAAAGATGGCTTGGTGATTATTGCCATCAATGTTGATCGTGATCCGGCCAAGGCTGCCAACTTTTTGAAAAATTATCAGCCCAATTTTCATATCCGCTATGACGCCGCTGGTGTGGTGGCGAGTCAATTTAAGGTGCAGGGCATGCCATCGACCTACATCATCGGTCGCAATGGTCAGCCGGTCGCCAAACACCAAGGGTTCTTTCAAGCCAAACTTGCCGACTATGAAGCCGAGTTGGTGCGCTTGCTCGGACAACACAACAATCCTTAAGCACTGGGGTGATCAAGTGAACCGATTGAGTAAAACCATCCTCTTGGGCATGTTGATCATGCCGAGTGTGCTGCTGAGTGCATGCAGTAGCAATCCACTCAACACCATGGGCGTCAATGCGTGGGAGCGTGACATTTTGGCACGTCCCGCCATGCAACCCGATGCTGCACCACTCGATACAGCATACGACGAACATATCTACTTTAGTAAGGAAGCGGCGAGCGGTGGTCGTGGCTTTGGCGGAGGTGGCTGCGGATGCAACTAAAACAACGATCAGCGCGTCAGATTGCGCTCGCTTTGACCCAAGCGTCGGCGGTATTACTCGGGTCTACAGGAATCGCACAAGCTGCGGTAGAAGACACCAGCAGCACCGCAACTCCGGTCAATTTCTCCACCCTGATGGAGCGTGGCTGGTTGGTGGATAGTGCGGTATTGGCCTATCAAGAAGCCGATAGCCGCGTCCAAGCCATTGAGCCGTCAGTCCGTGTCCAAAAAGACTTTGGCGATCAACGAGTACTCAATGCCAAATTGGTGATCGACTCATTGACCGGTGCATCTCCCAATGGTGCGACCAGTGCCACGGTTCCACAGACCTTTACCAGTCCATCGGGTGGACAGACCTATACAACCAACGCCGGTGAGCTGCCACTAGACGACGAGTTTAAAGACACCCGTGTTGCACTGTCGGCGGGTTGGCAACAACCGATTAGCAGTGATACCAAAATCAGCGTGGGCGGCAACCTGTCGAGCGAATACGATTTTCGTTCGATTGGTGCCAATGCCAGCATTGCCCGCGATTACAACCAAAAAAATACCACCCTGTCGGCGGGTTTGGCCTTTGAGCTCGACCAGATTGATCCGGTGGGTGGTGCACCAGTTGCACTGACATCGAATGCTGCACAGCAAAAACAAGGTGGGGATAACAAGACGGTTATCGACTTACTGGTCGGAATGAGCCAAGTGCTTAATCGGCATGCCTTGTTGCAGGTCAACTACTCATTGTCGCTGATGAATGGCTACCAAACTGACCCGTATAAAGTGTTGAGTGCGGTCGATGCCAACGGCAACTTGGTCAATGATCCCACCACAGCCGGTCGTCAGTTGTATTTGTTTGAAGCGCGTCCGGATACCCGTACCCGTCACAGCCTGTTTGGTGAACTCAAATATGGCTTTGAGCGTGGTGATGTATTAACCACGTCTTATCGCTTCACCAGTGATGATTGGGGCATTCAGTCACATACGTTGGATGCTAAATATCGCTATGTGTTTGGTGACAAATATTTTGTCGAGCCACATGTGCGTTATTACACCCAAACCGCGGCGGACTTCTACAAGTCGTATTTGGTACAAGGTCAAGACTTCAATATCAATGCTGGCAAGATTGACCCGTTGGTCTCCGAAGCCTCAGCTGACTCGCGCTTGGGGGCGTTTAACGCCACCACAGTTGGTGTCAAACTGGGGATGAGCTTGCCACACGATCGTGAGCTGAGCCTGCGGGTCGAGCAATACGATCAAACTGCTCAAGATGTCAAACCCATCGGTGGGCAGCTCGCTGGGCAAACCTTGCAACCCGATCTGTCGGCCACCTTCGTGCAGCTTGGCTATACCTTTAAATGGTAAACACCTAAGCGGTCTTTTTGGTTAACCTCAAGCCTACGATCCGTGTATGGGTCGTAGGTTTTTTTATGGATAAAGACATGGCTAAATCCCTACAGCTTTTGCTGGATCAACATCTCGCCACAGGTCAATTTCAGGCGATGGCAAGCCCCTGCCAAGTATTGATCGACACTCACGATTGGCAGCTTGCTGCACGGTTGTTGGAATTGGTTGTGACTGAGGCATGGCGCATTGAGCACAAATACAGCCGTTATCAGGCAGATAGTGTGGTGGGGCAGTTGCATCAGCATGTGGATCAATGGTTTGCGGTGGATGCCGAAACCAGCCAACTGCTCAATTTTGCCGATACCTTGTATCAGTTGTCGG